>JAENYW010000353.1 GCA_016841555.1 Tepidibacillus decaturensis | reverse complement strand
TCCCTGATGATTGGCTCCATTATGATGGCAGTGGCTGTCATTCCAATGTTTCTTCATATTCAATATAAGACCTTATTTATCTATGGAATAGGGACAAGTTTATTTGCGCCTCTCTATTTTATTCCCTTAACCTCGATTATCTTTGACAAGATAGGGGAGAATGAGGATACAGCGGCATTACGAGGTGAATTTATTGTATTAAGAGAAATAGGACTTAATATGGGTAGATTAATGAGTATTCTTGTATTTATTATCTTTCTAAAGGTCATAGGAACGGAACAGCTTCGTTACTTATTACTTTTAGCAGGAAGTATGCAAATTCTAACAGGTTATTTTGTTAAATCGGTGAAAAATGAACATAAGGATAAAGTGAAGCTTGAGACGGGGTGATTGAATATATGTCAATTAATCAGCAGGAAAAGAAAAAAATAAGCAGTAGTTTAAAAGAAAATGTAGCGTTTATGAATCAAGCATTGGCTGTGGATAAGAGCTTTGATGTAATATATCGGAAGTTACATTATGGAGGAAAAGATGTAGCTTTATACTTTGTTGATGGATTTGCCAAAGATGACATAATGAACTATATTATGAGCTTATTGAGCTTAAGGTCAAGAGAAGAGATTGTTCCTAATACCATCAAAAAGCTTGTCGAAACGTATATAGGTTATTTAGAAGTAGAAACATCTAATGAGTATAAACAGCTTGTAACACAAGTATTGTCAGGACCATTGGTATTATTTATAGATGGAGAAGACGAAGCAATTATTATTGATGCCCGTACATATCCAGCTCGTGGACCAGAGGAGCCTGATGTAGAGAGAGTTGTTCGTGGCTCAAGGGACGGATTTGTGGAAACGTTAATTTTTAACACTGCTTTAACAAGACGGAGACTTCGTGATCCATCCTTACGAATGGAATATATGCAGATAGGAGAAAGGTCAAAAACAGATATTGCCATCTCCTATATAGAGGACATTGCTAATCCAGAATTGGTGGAACTAATTAAAGAGAAGTTAGGTAAAATGGAGATAGATGGCTTGCCAATGGCGGAAAAAACTTTAGAAGAATATTTGTTCACCAATCATTGGAATCCTTACCCGATGGTTCGATATACAGAAAGACCTGATGTGGCAGCTGTTCATTTACTTGAGGGACATGTTTTAATCTATGTAGATACATCTCCTAGCGTGATGATTACTCCTTCTACACTTTTTCATCATGTACAGCACGCAGAGGAATACCGTCAAAAACCAATTTTAGGCGCTTATTTAAGATGGGTTCGCTTTATTGCCATGCTTCTTTCTATATTACTCCTTCCCTTATGGTTATTAGTAGTAAAGGAGCCTGCACTTCTACCTGAAACAATGAAATTTTTAGGACCAAATAAATTAGCAGAAATACCTGTTTTTTGGCAGTTTATTATTGCGGAAATAGGGGTAGATATTATTCGTATGGCAGCAGTTCATACTCCTTCGCCTCTTGCGACTGCATTGGGGTTAATTGCAGCACTTGCAATTGGTCAGATGGCAATTGATGTAGGACTATTTACAAAAGAGGTTATTTTATATTTATCGATTGCTACAATAGGTACTTTTTCAACACCAAGCTATGAACTAAGCTTAGCGAATAGACTGGTACGAATGTTTTTGTTAATTGTGGTCTTTTTAGGAGGAATATGGGGATTTGTAATAGGAGTAATTCTATGGTTTTTGTTGTTAGTATT
>JAENYW010000031.1 GCA_016841555.1 Tepidibacillus decaturensis | reverse complement strand
TTGGTATTATTGGTCATGCAGCGAATATACAAACAAGCAATCCCTTTGATACAGCGACAATCACTTTTAGGTATACAGAGGAAGCATTAAACGGGACAGCACCTGAGAATTTACGTATACTTTGGTTTGATGAAGAAAACCATAAATATGGTTTGATGCCTAATACAATTTTAGATAAAGACAACAAGAGAGTTAGCGTAGAAACAAATCATTTGGGTATTTACTTATTGGTAGATATTGAAAAATTAAGAGAAGCTTTTAGTAAATACGATGATCCAGGCAGTATTACTACAATAAGAGGGGAAATTAATATTGAATATAGGTTATGCTAGACAATTCATCTATTAAATCATAATCTTTTAGGATCAAATCTGATTTTGTCGATATGATCACAGGGGTTTTATAATTTCCCTACCCCATTTTAGATGGCTGAGCTGTTTTTCAAGATGATCTACGATATTTGTTTTTACATATACATTTCCACAGGAATTTTTCATCCCCAGATAATCGTGGAAATAGGCTTTTTAAAGAATTACTTTGCTAGACTTCATGTGGTGTAGTGTACTATTCTTCTTAAGACAAAAGGTAAAGAGCATATTGAATCGGGTTTTTATAAACCTCTTCTGAAATATCAAGCTCCTTATAAATCCCTTTTTGTGGATATCCATTTATTTCAATAATCCATGGCTTCCAACTGTGATCTATTCCAAAATCAACACTAAGCTCTCCCATGTGAAATCCTCCATTTTCTTCTACATGTGCTGCTGCCTTCAAACTAATTTTGTGAAGAGATTGTATGACACCTGATACAGCATCCGAGGGTAAAATTGCTTGTAATATTTTTTCGCTGGAGTAGATTTTTTCGCAGGCACTAGTATTAAAATAGCCTTCATATGCAACTCGGCTAATAAGATTTGTAACCTGCCATAATCCCGTGCTATTTTTTTGCACAAGTACTCGAATATCGAAATTTTTACCATTATACTGCATGAAAGAAATTCCTTGTTGAATGATATAAGGCTTTGTTCCAATAATTTTGGAGATTTCATTCTTAATAATAGACAGATCGTTCGTTTTTATTGTTGGTGAAAAATGATGCTGTGCGATACCCATTTCCCCTGAACCATCGAACTCAATACGATATACACCTTTGCCTCCACTTCCTCGCGATGGTTTTAAATAGATTGTTTTATACTTGTTAAATAGATGCTCAAAGTTCATTTCATTAAAGGGGAGGGTCTCAGGCAAATATGGGTTAAGCTCAGGGATATTTAATAGTTCGTGGATAAGTTGTTTGTTTAACCGTGTTCGATGATTAAAGCATTTATTGGAACCAATTACTTTTTCGAAACGTTGAAATAGCGTACTCTTTGAGCCGTAATAACGGTTATAGATAACCTCGGGAAAATGAAATTTTTTAATTCTATACTGATTGTTGGAATATTGAATACCCAAAATCTCTTTCTTATCCCACTTTATTGATGAGGGGAGAAAGGTAAATATAACGACATTTTTTGTGGTATATTTCTGATAGATTTTAAGAGTTCGCTTTTGTTGCCTTCGGTTTGAAACTAAAATACCTACGTATTTTTTTTTCTTCATGTCGTTCTCCTTTTAAAAAGGTAATGCTTCTTAATAAAACTTATGCTGATTATTCTTAAAATGAATGGATAAAGATACAGACGACGCAGAAATACATGTCAGCCTATTTTCAACATTAGTCCAATCAACATCACTCATGATGAATAAATTAGATAAAAAAGAGAGTGATGTTAATGGGGATTATTGGACCACCAGGGCCTCCGGGACCACCAGGGCCTCCGGGACCACCAGGACCGCAGGGACCAGAGGGTCCAGAAGGACCAGAAGGACCACAGGGACCAGAAGGACCGCAGGGACCAGAAGGACCGCAGGGACCAGAAGGACCACAGGGACCAGAAGGACCACAGGGACCAGAAGGACCGCAGGGACCAGAAGGACCACAAGGACCAGAAGGACCACAGGGACCAGAAGGACCACAGGGACCAGAAGGACCACAAGGACCAGAAGGACCACAGGGACCACCAGGACCAGCTGGTCCTGGATTGATGACGATCTATTTGGCTTCAGATCAATCAATAAGTAACGGAGATTATTTAGGATTAGGAACATCAAATGGAGGGGCACTGGGTTTTGTACGGAGTAATGTTGTCGTACCACAGACAGCGACCATTACAGGGTTAGTTTTCAGTATCCGTACAGAAGCATTAGGAACAAGTGATGTGGTAACGGGTGAGATATATAGAAGCACTGACTGTGGGGTAACATCTGTAGCTACAGGTATTAGGGTAACGATCAATGGTCCGAATCCTCCTAATTGCTGTGGGTATGTAGCAGGAGATCTTCAAGTCAACCAATGCGATCTTTTGTCTGTTAGAATTATGTCTAGCATGTCTTTACAGAGTGGTGCAGCAGCTACCATTATTTTGGAAACTTAATCAACCTGTTTAAAGAATGTTAATATGTAATATAACGTGAAAATAAAGTCCCATACCTTTGATTCTCTCAAAGGTATGGGACTTACTTTTTTATCTTAATCTAACCCGTAACCATTCTTCATACTTTCTTAATAACTTCTGAAAAGATACTTGTAATTATTTGTGTAAAATATGCTAAAAGCGAGAAAGCACAAGTAAAATGAATTTTTAGGGGGACTGATTATGAAACGGAATAAAAAAGAATGGGTACGACCATCTTTACAGATTTTCTTTTTTCTTTTCATTGCAATTATTTCATTTAACCATTTTTTATCAGAAGCGGGTGGGGGAATTTCCTTTATATCTTCAGCTTCATCACATGCTACATGTCCACTAGGAGGATTAGTATCGCTATATCAGTATTTCATAACAGGCACATTTGTATCTAAGATTCATGAATCTTCTTTTATTTTATTGGGAATTACGCTCTTACTGTCACTATTATTTGGCTCTGTTTTTTGCGGTTGGATTTGTCCGTTTGGAAGTATACAAGAATGGTTTGGAAAAATAGGACGTAAGTTATTCAAGAGAAAATACAACCATTTTATACCATATAGATTTGATAAATATTTAAGGTATTTACGTTATGTTGTTTTAATATGGGTTATATATATGACGGCAACAACGGGATATTTAATCTTCGCTGATTATGATCCATATTATGCGTTATTTAATTTATGGAGTGATGAAGTTTCATTGGTTGGTTTAGGTATTCTAATTATTACGCTACTACTATCTCTTTTTGTTGAGAGACCATGGTGTAAATATGCCTGTCCATTGGGAGCAGCCTTAGGACTTATGAATAAAATTCGAATTTTTCAAATTAGAAGAAATCCCTCAACCTGTATATCTTGTTCTTCCTGTGATCGAATTTGTCCAATGAATATTGAAGTTTCTAAATATGAAAAAATTAATGATGCACAATGCATTAGCTGTTTACAGTGTACCTCTGATAATACTTGTCCTATTGAGGGTACAGTGGAACTATCAACAACCTTAACATATGCAAAGGCGGTGGTAAAGCATGAAAATTAAAGCTATTCCATTAGCTATAACTGTTATTGTATTCGTATTTGGTGGAATCGCTGTTTCAGACTTTTTTGGGGTATGGCACACGGAAAGCACAAAAATACCTATCAAATATACTTCGGGTGAGTTTACAGGAGAGTATAACCCTGATGATATTAGGGGTTCATATACCTTTGCAGACGTTAGTACGACCTTTGAATTGCCTGTAGAAGATTTAAAACGTGCCTTTGGAATTGCAGCTGATACGGAAGCAAGTAGCTTTAAAAATAAGGATTTAGAAGGCTTATATGGTGAGGCTTTGCCTGATAATCAGGAAATTGGTAATGGGTCTGTAAAAATATTCGTAGCATTATATAAAGGGTTACCTATTGAGTTAGACGATGAAACTTACCTGCCTCAAGAGGCAGCAAATATCATAAAAGAGCATCAACCCAATCTAACAGAGGAGCAAAGGATATACTTAGATACACACTCTATAGATATTTCTAATCTACTTGATAACTCAGCCATAATAACGACTACAGAAGAAGAGCATGATGAGGATGAGATAAAAATAACAGGAAATACGACCTTTAAAGAGGCTTTAGATTGGGGAATTAGCAAGGAGGTAATCGAAGAAGTGATTGGAGGAACGATGCCTAATCCAGTAATGAAAATAAAAGATTATTGCATGGAGAAAGAGATAAGCTTTTCCACAATAAAGGATACGCTTCAGGAAAAACTAGAAAGTGAATGAACTCGTTCAGCTAGCTGAACAAAAAAAGCACAATAAAAGTACTGACATAAAGAGGTCAGTGCTTTTTCGATTTCCACTGGAAAATATATCAAAAAAAAAATGAAAATAACCTTCATAATAATATTTAATCATGGTAATATTGGATTAATTAGGAGGAAGAAAACAATGAAAATCGGGAAATTTTCTTCAGAAAATAATATAAGTATTGAAACAATACGACATTATATGGATTTAGGCTTAATTATTCCTGAAAAAAATGGAGGGAACTATGACTTTGATGAAAGGTGCCAAAAGGATTTAGAGGATATTCTTCATTTAAAAAAGCTGGGATTTACTTTACACGAAATAAAATCGTTGCTTACCTTTAAGCGACTAGGAAGACTTACTCCTTACCAAGAGGAAGCATATTATATAGAAATGTTTACGAATAAGTATGACTATATTTCAAAGCAGTTGGAAGAATTGCAGGAGATGAAAGAAAAGCTAAAAGATAATCTGAGACAATTAAATGCAAAGAGTAATGATAGGAATTTTATAATGGGGGTAGCTATGAAAATCTTACCTCTCTTATCTTGTTCAACATGTCATCAAGAGTTAACATTAGCTGAGGGTCAAATTACTGATAATCAGATTATGAATGGCAAGCTTCAATGTAAATGTGGGGAGGAATATCAAATAGAAGATGGCATATTATATGGCAAGCATCAATTGTTAGAAGATGAAATACTATTTAAAGGTAATTATGTCCAAGAATATATTAATGAAACCAATCCAGAATACCTAGATAATATATATAAGGGATTAGAGTGGTCCTATAAAAGACTAAACTTTGAAGCGTTAAACAAAAAGGTAATATTAGATCTTGGATCAGGAGTGGGTTTTTTACTAAGACACATCTACCATGAAATATCAGATGATAGCCTGTATATTGCTGTTGATTACGATATACGAAGACAACGTTTTTTAAAAAATATGTTAGAAAAAGCGGATGTTCAGAAGAATATTCTCTTTATTTGCACTGATTTTTTACATATACCGATAAAGAATAAATCCGTTGACATGCTGGTAGATTATACAGGAACCAGTAATTATAGCTTTAATCACGAGGAATTTTTGTTAGCGCTTATCGATCATCATGTTAAAGAGGAAGCGGTATTGCTAGGAGCTTATATTATTTTCAAAAAGTTTCATTCGAATGGCTTTATTGAGGAGAAATACAGGGAAAATTATAGGCTACCTTATATTAAAGAAGAAATAAGCAAGCTTCAGTATAAGCTGATTGATGAGATAAGCTCAAGTACACTGCCTTACGCAGGTAGATATGAAAACTATTTCACGGAGGATGAAAAAGTATATTCTTATCTTTATTACGGTAAAAAGTAGGCTTTTTCTACAAGCTATCATCCTGACGACTTTCTCGTCAGTCTAAAGATAGGGTTAACCCTATCTTTTTTATATTTTATAAAAATATTTGTTGTCATCCCCTCTTGATGTGGTCTTCACCCCACTATATACAATAGACAAAAACATAGGGAGTTAAGATATGATGTCAGAAATGAATGTAAATATGACTGTAAAGAGAAAAGAAATGTCTAATATATTTTTATATTCCTTAGGAAAATTGGTATCCCTATTTGGTACGTCGATATATACCTTTGCATTTGGATTGTATGTGCTAAAGGAAACAGGTTCTGGACTATCCTTTGCTACTACACTTGTATTAGGGATGATTCCTATCGTGCTTGTTACTCCTTTTGCTGGCGTTCTAGCAGATAAGCTAAATAAAAAATTATTGGTCGTATTGATGGATTTATTTAACGCTATATTATTTATAGGGCTATATTTTATTAGTGGTAGATATGGACTTCATCTTTCGATGATTTATGTTAGTATTTTTATCATGACAGTATTTACAACCATCTTTGCAATAAGCATGGAAGCTGGAAAACCAAATATGGTGACGAAAAACAAGTTAATGGATATCAACGCAATAAGTAAGATTATCGATTCCATATCCATCACTTTAGGTCCAGTGATTGGAGGTCTTGTATTTGCTTTTATAAATATTAAACTCTTTATCATCATAAATGGTCTAACCTTTCTCTTTTCTGCTATGACCGAAATACTGATTGATTTCAAGCTTAATGATAATGATAATGATAGTGAGAGTGAAAATAAAGAAAGGAAGTTAAGTGTTTTTGAAGACATAAAAGAAGGTTTTATGTACATGAAGAATCAGCAACAGATTACTTCATTACTGGTTATACTAATTGCTGTCAATTTTTTTATAAGCTATGGGATTACAGTACCTCTCCCGTATATTATCAATAATGTATTAAGGTTAGCACCTGAATATTTTGGAATGATTGAAGGAGCATTTCCTATTGGGATGATTTTAGGCGCTTTCCTAGTAAAAAAAGTGTTTGAAAAGCTTCATCTTAAGAAACTTTTTTTGGGAGTAAATTATATCATGGCGTTAAGTATGATTTTAATTGGTTTACCAATTCTTCCGTTTAATATGACTGCTATCCCACAGATTATGTTGGTATATTACATGACCATCATGATCTCTATAGGTGTTGCTATATCCTTTATCGATGTTCCCCTATTATATATACTACAACGAAGCATACCTGAAGAATACAGGGGGAGAGTATTAGGAATAGGAATAAGTATCGGGAAAATTGTTGCTCCTTTAGCATTAATTCTTTCAGGATGGTTTGTAAGTACCCTGCCAGCTTTTCTTCCATCGATAGTAGGAGGTATTCTTTTCATCCTGTTTAATATCGGATACGTGCAGCACAGAAAGTTGGATGGTCTTTTGAAAAAAAATATTGAAGAAGCATATTCTAAACCAGAGCTTGAAGATGCTGTCATTAAAAAATAAATCTCGAAATTTGAGTTTTTACTCATAAAAATTACTAATTGACAAACAAAAATAGTAGGTATACCATGTTGATTATACATTTAAAATGATAAAAAAGAGAAGGTTTGATCATGTGGGTTATAAACAACCTTAGAGATTATAGCGTTGAGAAATTTTACAAGGATGCATCTGCAGGACTGATTGTTGGGATTATTGCCATTCCATTAGGAATGGCTTTTGCTATTGCATCAGGAGTGAAGCCGGAGCTTGGGATTTATACGACTATTTTAGCAGGAATCATTATTTCCTTGCTTGGGGGCTCTAAATTTCAAATAAGTGGGCCTACTGGAGCATTTATTCCTATTTTATTTGCTATTGTAATGCAGTACGGATTAGAAAATCTATTAATAGCTGGTTTTATGGCAGGGTTTATTCTTTTTTTTATGGGAATTTTTAAACTAGGAGTATTGATTACCTATATTCCTCGACCTGTTACTATTGGCTTTACAACAGGAATTGCGGTTCTTATATTTAGTGGACAAATAGCAAATTTTTTAGGATTATCAGATGTTGAAAAACACGAAGATTTTTTGTCTAACTTACTAGAAATTGTCAGGCATATTGATGCCATAAATATTTATAGCTTAATTGTAGCAGTGATTAGCTTAAGTACCTTTTTTATTATTCCAAAAATAACAACTAAAATTCCAGCACCAATTGTTGGTCTGTTAGCTTCAACGATTTTTACTGTGTTGTTTTTTGAAGGACATGTGGTAACAATCGGTACTACATTTGGTAGTATTCCAAGCAATCTGCCCACCTTTCATTTATTGGATATTTCTATGGAGCGAATACAACTGTTAATCAGGCCTGCATTTACGATTGCAATTCTTGGAGCAATCGAATCCTTATTATCTGCTGTGGTAGCAGATGGAATGACAGGTACGCGCCATAACAGTAATCGGGAACTGATTGGGCAAGGGATTGGTAATATGATAATACCGTTCTTTGGAGGTATTCCTGCTACTGGTGCAATCGCGCGGACGGCTACAAATATCAAAAATGGAGCAGTTTCTCCTATTTCAGGTGTGGTTCATTCTATTTCAGTACTCTTAATTTTAATTTTCTTTGCTCCTTATGCTTCTCATATTCCGTTGGCAGGGATTGCTCCTATACTTATGGTTGTGGCTTGGAATATGAGTGAAAGGAAGCAGTTTATCCATGTATTAAAAACAAAAACTGGAGATTCTCTTGTTCTAGTCATTACATTTATGCTGACCATATTTACGAATCTAATGACAGCTGTTGAATTTGGTTTAATACTCGCGTTTATTCTCTTTGTTAAACGAATGAGTGAGTTACTGACGGTTGCGAAGGTATTACCTGATTCCAAATCGAAGCATGAAAAGTTAGTTCCTCATGCAGTAAACGAGGGCCACGATTGTCCTCAAGTAAGTATTTATACTATTGAAGGGCCACTGTTTTTTGGAGCCGCTAGTTTATTTACAAAGAGAATTATGGAGACCATTAACTATAAGCCTAATGTCTTATTGCTTCGTATGAGTAAAGTACCTTTTATGGATACGACAGGGGAATCAAACCTTCGCAGTATTATTAAAAGCTTTAAAGCTCATGGTGGAAGGGTAATTATATCGGGGATTAATCAGCAGCCTTTAGAGGTATTAAAGCGAACAGGATTATATCAAGAAATTGGTGTCGAAAACTTTTTTGATAATATAGAAGAAGCTATTCAATTCGCTTTAGCAAATGTAAACCAAGAAAAATGCCTAGGATGTAAATATTATGCTTTTAGAGAATGCGAACATCTATCTAATAACGAATTTGTCCAAAAAGAAATTGGTATGGTACCATTAAGAATAAATTAGATAGGCTTCATACTCCTTAGGATTTCAAGTTTGGGGAATGCTATTATTATCATAGGATATTGATTTTATTTTTGACATATTATACAATAAACAAAACTTAATTAAGATGTGCGATGATGAAGAAGAGTAAGTATAGATGAAGGTTAAAGAGAGCTGATGGTTGGTGAGAATCAGTGCGGACATTATACTGAATGGACTTTGGAGCATCCAAACCGAAATTGTAGAAGTAGGCTTTGGCGGTGTTCTCATCGTTATTGGAGACAGGTATTAGTAGCTTTGATACCTCATATGAGCGTTTACTTTATGTGTAAACTAATAAAGGTGGCACCACGGGTTCCTCGTCCTTTTTGGATGATGAACCCTTTTTTTATATAAAAAAAGGAGAGTGGTTCAAATGAGTGATGGTTGGTGGACGATGCCAAGTATTCAGAAGAAAACAGAAAAAATAAATAGGAAATGGAGAGATTTTAATGAGTAAAGAAAGGTTAGTAACAGGAATCCGAGCTACAGGTAATCTGCATATTGGTAATTATTATGGTGCAATGAAAGGAATCATTGAATTGCAGGAAAAGTATCATGCGTATTATTTCATTGCAGATATTCATGCTCTAACGACCCATCCTAACCCAAAGGATTTAAAGAAAAAGGTATTAGAAGTAGCAAAGGACTATTTAGCGGTCGGGTTAGATCCAGAGAAATCTATCTTTTATGTACAATCTTCTATTGCTGAAGAGGTTGCAGAGCTTCACACCTATTTAAGTATGGTCATGCCCTTGGGTGATTTGATGCGATGCCCCACTTTTAAAGAAAAAGCAAAAAAGCATCCAGATAATATTAATTATGGATTGGTCGGGTATCCTGTTCTAATGGCAGCAGATATTTTAATTCATCAGGGAAGTTTAATACCTGTTGGAGAAGATCAGCTTGTACATTTAGAAATCGCAAGGAAAATTGTTCGTAGGTTTAATCAATTATATGGAGAGATTTTTCCAGAACCCCAGCCTGTAATTGAAAATGCCGTTCGTATTCCATCATTGACAGGGAAGGGCAAAATGAGTAAATCGGATGAAACAGCTTCTTATATTGGTTTAGAGGAAGATACGTTGATGATAGAAAGAAAAGTAAAAAAAGCATATTCTGATCCCACTCGTATCTATAAGCATCAACCTGGCCACCCGACAGTAGAAGGATGTAATGTTTATCACTTGCACACCTTTTTTACTAGCGAAAGTGAACGAAAGGAAATAATCGCAGCCTGTCAAGGAGCAACAATAGGTTGTGTTCAATGCAAAAAGAGTTTGTCAGAATCAATAGACGTTCTTTTACAGCCTATTAGAGAGAAAAGAGAGCAAATATCGGAGGACTATTTACATGATGTATTATTATACGGGAAAAGGAAGGCGAAGGAATCTGCTCAGGAAGTAATTAGCGAGGTAAGAAAAGCGATTGGTTTACGAATGATTTGATACATTTATGATAAAAAATACCTATTGACGAGAAATAATAATATAATTATACTGAAATCAAAAAATATTTCTAGTTTTTTATACGAATTATCAATACAATATAAGGGCAATGTATTGTTTTAGTTAACATGTTTAATTAAAGCAACAACCCCGTTTTCTCAATAGAGAAAACGGGGTTTTCTTATACTTTAATGAGACAAATATAGTGTGTAAGGAGGTTATAGCGATGCATAGTATATTCAAGTAATATAATTAAAGAAACTTTTGTCTATATTTATACAATACTAATATGCAAGGGGGAATTAACGTGAAAAAATGGAAATCGATGTTTCTCATTTTTGTTTTAACAGTAAGCATTTTATTGCCTGTTGGTAATCAGGCTCAAGCCGTTGATCCACATGTAGATAGTGATGTTCATTATGTAAGCGATATCATTTATCAGATTATGACGGATCGCTTTTTTGACGGTGATCCAGCAAATAACCCTGATGGAGATTTATTTAGTTCAGATGGTTCAAACTTGAGGAAATACTTAGGAGGAGATTGGCAAGGAATTATTGATAAAATTAATGATAGTTATTTAACTAATATGGGGATAACTGCGATATGGATTTCCCAGCCCTTAGAAAATGTTTACACTGTGATGAATGACGACGATGGTACTACCTCTTACCATGGTTATTGGGCACGGGATTACAAAAAAACAAATCCTTTTTTTGGAAGTATGACAGACTTTGAACAGCTTATTGCTACTGCCCATGCTAATGATATAAAAGTAATTATTGATTTTGCTCCAAATCATACCTCCCCAGCTCTAGAAACGGAGCTAAACTATATGGAAAATGGCCGATTATATGATAATGGTTTGTATGTGAATGGATATTCAGATGATACCAATGATCTATTTCATCATAATGGAGGTACAAATTTTTCTACCATAGAAGATGGAGTATATCGAAATTTATTTGATTTAGCAGATTTTAATCATCAAAACCCTTTTATCGATCAATATTTAAAAGAAGCGATAAAACTATGGCTGGACAAAGGAATAGACGGGATTCGTGTGGATGCAGTAAAGCATATGCCATTTGGTTGGCAAAAAACTTTTATGGATACAGTTTATGACTATCGACCAGTTTTTACTTTTGGTGAATGGTTTTTATCCGAAAGCGAAGTCGATACAGCAAACCATTACTTTGCGAATGAAAGTGGCATGAGTTTATTAGATTTTCGCTTTGGGCAAAAAATTCGTCAAGTATTAAGAAATGATACTGACGATTGGAATGGATTTTATCAAATGATTCTAGATACCGAAGATGCCTATGATGAAGTAATTGATCAAGTTACATTCATAGATAATCACGATATGGATCGCTTTCATTATGCAGGAGCAAATCCTCGAAGAGTAGATCAAGCATTAGTGGTAACATTAACCTCTCGTGGTGTGCCAAATATATATTATGGAACGGAACAATATATGGACGGCAATGGTGATCCGAATAACCGTAAGTTAATGACTTCATTCGACCAAAATACAACTGCATATAAGGTGATTCAAAAGCTTTCACCTTTACGTCAATCAAATTCTGCATTAGCTTATGGTGATACAGAAGAACGCTGGATAAACAGTGATGTATTTATTTATGAACGACAATTTGGAAATGACGTAGTTCTTGTAGCTGTAAATCGTAGTGATAGTAATTCTTATAATATCTCAGGACTATATACTGCATTGCCTAAAGGGGCGTATTCTGATGTGCTAGATGGTTATTTGAATGGGAATAGCATTAATGTGAACAGTAATGGCTCCATAACCCCATTTACACTTGGTCAAGGTGAAGCTGCTGTATGGGAATATAATACCAACGAATTGACTCCAAGGATAGGGCATATAGGACCGATGATGGGCCAAACGGGTCATACTATAACTATTAGCGGGGAAGGCTTTGGAAGTTCAATTGGAACAGTAAAATTTAATGCTGAATCAGCGAATATCATTACGTGGAATGATACTCAAATCAAAGCTAAAGTGCCAAATATATCATCTGGAAAATATGATATAACTGTTATAAAGGCAGGTGGAACGACCAGTAATGTATACGATAAGTATGAAATAGTTTCTGGTGATCAAGTTTCTGTAAGATTTATGTTGAACAATGCCTATACAAGCTTTGGCGAAGACGTATATGTAGTTGGAAATATATATGAATTAGGAAATTGGAACACAGACAAAGCAATTGGCCCATTTTTTAATCAAGTAATTGCACAATATCCAACATGGTATTATGACCTAAATCTCCCAGAAGGAACAACCATTGAGTTTAAATTCATTAAAAAGGATGGAAATGGAAATGTGACCTGGGAAGGTGGAAATAATCATCAATTTACCACACCAATTAATTCTCCTGGAATTGTGAATGTTAATTGGCAAAATTAAATGTCCTAGTGAATAAGTACTTAGATGGAATAATGAACATAGTTACCTATCTAACCATTTTTTCTCTAATGCTGCTAGCTATGCTTAAGGTTCTCATTTGAATCGAAGTTGCTTTGTTTGCTCTTCGATTCTTTTTTTTGTTTACTTCTCGGAGACCAAGTCTCTCATTTTTCTCGTTCTTTTTTCTTATCAGTACTTATATACAACTGGCATTTCTACATCTTTTTTTAAGTAATGTGACAGTATTGATAAGGTGTAACTGGTAGCAGATAGGAGAAATACTTTCCTATCTGCAAAAAAAAATGTTTTCTTTTACCAATGTTTATTTTATAATAGATTTAAATGCAAACGTTTGAATTGCAGATATATATAGGATAACTTATTTTTTTAATAGTGGGGATGGAGCTATGTCAGTTACAATTAAAGACGTTGCAAAGGTGTGTGGAGTTTCACCAAGTACTGTTTCAAGAGTAGTTGCAGATAATCCTAGAATAAGTCTTGAAACAAAAAAGAAAGTAAGAGAAGCGATGGAGGAATTGGGATACCATCCTAATTTTAATGCAAGAAGCTTGGTTGCCAATTCAACTGCTACCATAGGGATTATCATGCCAAGAGCAACAGAGGATGTTTTTTTGCATCCTTTTTTCCCAGAAGTTATTCGCGGAATTAGTGTAGCTGCTCATGAAAAGGATTACATGATATTGATTACTACAGGCAGTACTCAAGAGGAGCAGCTTGAAGCAGTATCCAAAATGATACATGGGAAGAGAGTGGATGGGGTTATTCTATTAAGCTCTCAAGAAAACGATCCGATTATATCTATGTTGATAAAGTGGGATTTCCCTTTTGTATTAATCGGAAGTCCAGATCAATACATAGATCAAGTTAATTATGTAGATAATGACAATATTACTGCCGCTAAGTCAGCTACGCTTCATTTGCTACAATCTGATCATCAGCGTATTGCGTTTATTGGAGGTTCAAAGGACTTAGTTGTAACAAAGCATCGTTTGGAAGGGTATAAACAAGCATTATCGCTTGTGGATATCCCTTATGATGAGGCAATGACAGCCTTTGTTGCATTTAGTAAGGAAGAGGGATATGTAGCTATTCAACAACTGTTTTATGTAGAAAAGAAGCCAACAGCTATCTTGGTAACGGATGATTTGATTGCAATTGGAGTCCTGACAGCGTTGAAGGAGCAAGGCTATAAAATTCCTGAAGATGTTTCTGTGGTAAGCTTTAATAATTTCAGCATGGCAGAGTTGTATAATCCTTCTCTAACGTCTGTAGATATTTCTATTTATTCCCTAGGGTATAAAGCAGCAAAACGATTATTTTTATTAATCAAGGATGCATCAATGAACCCTCAGCATATTGAAGTACCATACAAATTAGTCATAAGGCAATCTAGTAAATAATCTTAAATGAATAATGAGGTGGAACTATGGCAAAGGAAACCATTTTTCATCAACCTTACGGAAGCTATGCCTTTCCTGTTGGTGAAAAAACATTACGAATCAGATTTAAAGCCAAAAAACATGCGATTAAACATGTAATAATTGTAGTGGGCGACCGTTATCAAGATTTAGAAAAAGATGAACCAATGAAGATGGAAAAGGTTGCAATGGATGACTTGTTTGATTATTATGAGTACGATTTCTATTCCAATACGCGAAGAATACGTTACACCTTTTATGTAGAGGACTATCAAGATAGCTATTGGTATGGGGACAAGGGAATTGCAAGAAATAGAAAAGAAGCAGGAGATTTTCAATTTTCATACATTAATGAGCAGGATCTGTTTCAAGTTCCAGAATGGGCAAAGGAGGGAATAGTTTATCAAATTTTTCCTGAAAGATTTGCTAATGGGAATAAAAGAAATGATCCAAAGCATGTTGAACCATGGGGAGGGAAGCCAAAAACGGATAACTTTTTTGGTGGAGATTTAGATGGTATTATTAATCATTTGTCCTATTTAGAAGATTTAGGGATTAATGTTATCTATATGACTCCTATTTTTGAATCACCGTCAAATCATAAATATGATACGATAGACTATTATAAAATTGATTCGCATTTTGGGGATATACATACCGTAAAAAAATTGGTTAAGGAAAGTCATCAAAGAGGGATAAAGATTATATTTGATGCTGTATTTAACCATAGTGGACATAACTTCTTCGCCTTCCAGGATGTAATGAAAAAAGGAGAAAAATCGAAATATAAGGATTGGTTCTATATTGAGAGCTTCCCAATCGTAACAGAACCCTATCCGAATTATGAAACCTTTGCAAATGATGTTTGGACAATGCCTAAGCTGAAAACAAGCAATCCAGAGGTTCGAGATTATTTAATAGATGTAGCGAAATATTGGATTGAAGAAGCAGGAATTGATGGTTGGCGATTGGATGTTTCAAATGAGGTGGACCATTATTTTTGGAGAGAATTTCGTAAAGAAGTGAAAAAAGCAAATCCAGAAGCGTTGATTATAGGAGAAGTATGGCATGATGCTGCACCTTGGCTAGAGGGAGATCAATACGACTCCGTCATGAATTATTTATTCAAGGATGCATTGTATGATTTCTATGCGAAAAACACCATTGGCGTACAAAGCTTTGATGCGAGGCTAACAAAAGCAAGAATGAAGTATAAGGATCAAGCGAATTATGCCATGTTTAATTTGATAGATAGTCATGATACAGAAAGATTTCTTACTTCAGCAGCAGAGAAGGAAGAGCGATTAAAGCTTGCTGTATTATTCCAAATGACCTATGTAGGAATGCCGATGATTTATTATGGTACAGAAGTAGGGTTGACAGGATTAAATGATCCAGATTGCCGAAAAACAATGGTATGGGACAAAGAAGAACAAAATCGTCCACTTTTAGAATATTATAAAAAAATGATTCATATACGTAGAAGTAATAAAGCATTGACTCATGGTAACTTTCGAACGTTATTTGCAGATGAAGTAAATCAGGTATATGGCTTTACTCGAACCTATCAAAACGATACTATCGTTGTTATTTCTAATCACTCTTTACGTAATCAAACGATTGAGCTTCCTATTAGATCAGGAGTGAAAAGAATGAAGGATTTAATAACAAATAAAGAATATCCAGTTGAGAATGGTACTTTAAAAGTAACAGTAGATAGCTTCCAAGGTGTTATATTAAAATAGGTTCCTAAGCTATCATTCCAGCATTTGTTCCTTGACAACTTAAAAAATATTAGACAAATGTTTAAAAAAGTTCTTTCCAAAAGAGGAAATATATTTTATAATAAACCTATGAAAACGTTTGCTTAAAATCATATGCTATTAAGCAGATATTATTTTTTTATAGATTGTGCAATCGTTTTCCTGGTTTATTTTAGAAATGTATTACATACATCAAGGAAGAAAAATCAAAGAAAATGAAAAGGTGGGGAAATAATGAAAAAATTATTTAGTCTTATTCTAGTGTTATCTCTTGTTATCTCTTTAGCAGCTTGCGGAGGTGCAAAACAAACCTCTGATGAACCAACAAGTAAACCAGCAGAGAAAGAACAACCTCAAGCTACAGAGGAAATCGTTCCAGAAGAAGGAGCAGAGCTTGTTGTTTGGGAATCTGAAGGGGAAATCGGAGAATGGATGAAATTTGTAGGTGAAGAATTTACGAAAAAATATGGTGTTCCAGTTAGCTATGAAGCAGTTGGTCATACAGATGCACCTGGAAAATTACAAACAGATGGTCCTGCAGGACTTGGAGCGGATGTATTTGCTGCACCTCATGATCATTTAGGTTCATTGATATCTGCAGGTCTTGTTCTTGAGAACTTCTGGCCAGAAGAATATCAAGGAGCTTATATGGATGCTGCAATAACAGGTACTACCCTTGATGGTATGTTATATGGCTATCCAACAGCGATTGAAACCTATGCGTTATTCTATAATAAAGATTTAGTAACAAAGGTTCCAGAGACTTGGGAGGATGTTATTGCTCAATCGAAGGAGTTTAATGATGTAGATGCAGCGGATTTGACAGATAGAAAATATGGCTTCATGATGCAAGTAGATAACTTCTACTTTGTTTATTCCTTAATCGGTGGTTATGGTGGCTATGTATTTGGTGATAATAATACGAACCCAAATGATCTTGGATTAAATAATGATGGTGCTGTAAATGCAGAAACACTGTTACAACGTATTCATCACGAAATCCTTCCATTAACAGTAGAAGATCTTTCTTACGAAGTAAAACAATCCTTCTTTAACGAAGGCAAACTATTGTTTAATGTAGATGGTCCATGGGCAGTAGCAGGACATCGTGAAGCTGGAGTGAACTTTGGTATTGCTCCATTGCCAGTATTAGATAATGGTCAACACCCAACAAGCTTCTCTGGTATTCGTGCATTATATGTAAATGCTTATACGCAATATCCAGATGCAGCGTCTTTATTTGCAAAATTCGCTTCTAGTGAAGAAATGCTATTGAAATTCTTTGAACAAACAGGTATGCTACCACCTAGAACTGCTTTGTTAAGTAATCCAACCATCACTAGTGATGAAATTTCAGCTGGCTTCTTAAACCAAGCACAATATGCAGTACCAATGCCTAATATTCCACAAATGACTTCTGTATGGGGACCAATGGCTTCAGCTTTAACAACCATTTGGAATGATGACACAGATCCTAAACAAGCATTAGATGCAGCAGTTCAACAAATTGTAGATGCAATTGCAACGCAAGAATCAAATAAATAATTGA
>JAENYW010000030.1 GCA_016841555.1 Tepidibacillus decaturensis | reverse complement strand
AATTAGAGATAAAGATCGTCAGTTAGTTGGTAGAGTAAATTTATTTTCCATAGTAAGAGGGATATTTGATAAAGCTGAAATTGGCTATAGAGTAGGAAAAAAGCATAATGGGCGGGGATATGCAACGAAAGCGGTTAAGTTAGTAATTGATGAAGCTTTTAACAGATATAATTTGCATAGAATAGAAGCTGGAACATCTCCCGAAAATATTGGATCACAAATAGTCTTAATTAAGAATGAATTTGAATTTGTTGGAAGAGCTAAACAAATGATAAAAGTTAATGGAAAATGGGAAGATGCAGTTCTTTTTGAGAAGGTGAACTACAAAATATAGATTAGCAGATAATATCTACGCAAAGAGGGATCTTAAGAGATAATTCAATAGTAGATTCAATAGATATTTGTATTACTATTTATGCGCTCTTAGTAAGCCAAACTGCTACTAATCTTGGTTTTGCTCTTATGTTTTGTGGTAGAGGATGTTATAAAATGTATACGGAAGGAGATTTCATATGTATAAGAAGATAGCTAAATTTTATGATCGTCTTGGCTGGAGTGATTTTCCGTTAAAATTGTGGGACAGCTTGAAAACCTATTTTCAAGAGGAAAGCTTTAACCCTTCAAGCTATCTTGATATTGCCTGCGGTACAGGTGTAATGGCGATTAAAGCTGCTTCTGAAGGCATTAACGCTGAGGGTCTTGATATATCCATAGATATGCTTAACATGGCAAAAGAAAATGCAAAGGGAAAAAATCTAGATATCCCTTTTTATCATGAAGACATAAGAAATTTTAAATTGAATAAAAAATACGATCTAATCACCTGTACATTTGATGCAATTAATCACCTTCTTACCCAAAAAGAGTGGAAGCAAACCTTCTCTAATGTGAAAGAGCATCTAAACGATAACGGTATTTTTATATTTGATACGAATACATTAAAAGCGTTACAGGAACGTTGGAGCAATATTCATGTGAATAAGGATAGTGAAGGGAATTATATGATTCAAAAAGGTATTCATGATGAAGAAAAAGGTATGTCTACCGCTACATTTACTGTATTTACTAAAGAAGAAAATGGGTTATATGATGGATTCGAAGAAACATTTACAGAAATTGCGTTTCCATCAAATCAAGTAATTGATTTCTTAAGAGAAGCAGGCTTTCAAAACATCACCATAACAGATATAAATTTCAATATTATTGAGGACCCTGACCAAGCTTATAGAAACGTCTATATATGTAAGTAAAGAATAATCTTATAAAGGAGGTTGTCAGTTGCTAAATCATCATGAAGAATATGAAAAATTAATTAACCGATTTATTGATTGGGCCAAGAAAGTCGATGATATAAGGGGAGCTATTATTGTTGGCTCTAGAGCTAGAATGAATGAAGCTGCAGATGAATGGTCTGATCTTGATTTAGTAATATTCTCGACAAATCCAGAAAAATATATCACTTCAACTGATTGGCTTACAAATATGGGGGAGTATTGGATTACATTTATTGAGAACGATGCTTTAGGGTTGACGAAGGAAAGAAGAGTTTTACATGAAGATGCTTTAGATGTAGATTATGTATGTTACCCAGCAAAGGGAATACCTCATCTTTTTAAGCATCCAGAAATACATAAGGTTATTCAAAGAGGAATAAGAGTCATCCTCGATAAGGATAATGAGCTCATACAACTAAATAATATACAGCATTTGGAACAGGAAGCGTTCAGGATTTCAGAGTATGACCTATTAAATCAAATAAATGATTTTTGGTTTCATGCTGTAAATGGAGCAAAAAAGCTACTTCGTGGGGAACTTTTTGTCGCTAAATCTATCATAGATAGTGGAATGAAGCGAAATCTTTTATACATTGTCGAAATTCATTCAAAAGCAAAAAATGGCTTACAGTATGATACATGGCACAATGGAAGATTTATAGAAAAGTGGGCTGATCCAAGGATAATCGCTGGTTTAAAGAATGCTTATTCCTATTATGATAAAACAGACATTGAACGTAGTTTAATGGAGACAATGAATCTTTATCGATGGGTGGCAATGGAAGCTTGTGAAAACTTAGAAATAACGTACCCTATCCATGCAGATGAAAAAGCAACGGAATGGATAATCAATCATATTCAATCATAATTTTTTTAGGAGTTGATTAGTGATGACAGATGATAAAATGCATAATAAGCGAAGAAAACAAATCTTGTATGCATTTACACTAAGTTTACTTTCTATATGTATCGGTCTCATTTATTTACATCTGGTTCCTACTGTATTTTGGTTCTCATTTGATTTTCTTGGTCCTGAAAAGGGGTCTGAATCAAGTACGGTAAATGTATGGGGGATCATTTCAATAATAATTGGCAGTATTTTATTTTTAATATCAATAGTAACAATGCTTAAAAGGAGTGATTATCTAAATAAGGTATTTATAAATGTATTATTTGTTGGTACTGTATTGGTTATCATTCTACAAATACCATCACTGTTTTTATGGATAACTATGGGGACAATGAGTCAAATATTTGAGGGGCTAAAAGCCGTTATGTTACATACATTTATACTTATAGTTGCATCAAAGTTAAAACATCTAACTATAAGTGTAAAGGAACAAACGTGAACAGGTATAATGAAATAGAAAGACAAAAATTGCAAAAAGGAGGGAACCAAAATAATCGAAACGACTCTATATATAGTTCTAGGAGTTATCATTATCTGTTTTTTCATTTATCAAAACAACAGTATACAAGTTACTACTCTATCTATAAAATCAAAAAAAATACCGAAAGCCTTTAATGGAACAAGAATAGTGCATGTATCAGATCTTCATAATAAACAGTTTGGAAGGAATCAAAAAAAACTAGTAGATGTAATTGAAGAAGCAAATCCTGATTTCATTATAATCACTGGAGACATCATTGATAGTAGATTAAATGATGATAGGTATGCATTAATATTATTAGAAAAAATTGTTAATCTTTCAAAAGTCTATTATGTAACTGGTAATCATGAATGGAGATCGAAAAGGTATGGAGTATTAAAAAAGAAAATGGAGGATATAGGCATTCACATATTGAGCAATGATCTTACTGAAATGAAAAAAGAAAAGGAAAGCATTTATCTTTTGGGTGTAGACGATCCAAGAAGATACTCAAAGAGACCTAAAGAACTTACATCCTTTAAAGCGAATCTAAAAGAACTAGTAAAAAAAATACCAAGTGATACATTTAAAATCCTATTAAGTCATCGTCCAGAAATGATTTCATTTTATAGCACTCAAGATGTAGATTTAGTGTTTTCAGGACATGCCCATGGTGGACAGATTAGATTACCTGTTATAAATGGGTTATTTTCTCCAAATCAGGGCTTCTTCCCTAAATATGCTGAAGGGGTAATTACACAAGGCAATACAAAGATGATAGTTAGTAGAGGCTTAGGGAATACAAGTATAGCTCCATTAAGATTATTTAATAGACCAGAAGTTATCATAGTCACACTAAAAAGTGATTAGAATCCATTGTTTTATTACTATTATGAATTAGCTTAGGGGGAATGACAATGAAAAGTAAGGATGCAGCTTTCTTGGCACTTAGAGTATTATCGGTTTACATCTTTGTTCAAGCACTATATATGCTATCTATTGCTATTAATTTTACATTTATTTCAAATTTTATCAACTTGAAAAGTATGGTAGATGATAAAGGTCTTATTATCCTAGGTTTAATTTTTGGTTCATTATTTCCGTTTTTGATATTACTTATTTCTGGAATTATCTTATGGAAATATACTGATTCCATTGTATCAAAAATGATACCGAGACAAGAAGATACGGTTGAAACAGAAGCGAAAACGAATCTGAAAGAGCTACAAGCTATAGCTTTTTCCGTTATAGGCTTAATTATTTTAGCAAATACAATTCCAGAATTATTTAATCTTATTCCAAGTATAATCCAGATGAATGAAATAAGGATAGATTTGGCTACTGATACATTTAAGCTGAAAGTAACATATGCAGTAATAACTAATCTAGTTAAATTACTCATCGGTTTTGCTTTGTTTTTTGGTGGTAAAGGGTTAGTTGGCTTGCTACATAAAGCGAGAGAACTAGGAGTAAAAGAATGAGGTTGAGCAAATGAATGTTAGAAAAATAAAAATTGGTAGTATGGAGTATTTAATTAAACAACTAGTTTCAGAAGATGAAAGTGACTTACAGAAGCTAAGTGAGCGTTGTAATGATTATTATCAAATTGTTGAAGGAATAGAACCAACGAAAAATGCTGCTCATGAAATTTTATATGAACTACCTCCAAATAAAGAAATGAAAGATAAATTTGTTTTAGGAGTCTATGATTCTCATGCTAATTTAATCGCAGTTATAGATATAATTAAAGGCTACAAAACAGAAAAGGAATGGATGATTGGCTTAATGATGATAGACCCTAATGAAAGGGGTAAAGGCTTAGGAAGGGAATTACATCACTTTTTAATTGATTGGGTATCTGATTACCAAGCTGAGACCTTTCGAATAGGGGTAGTTGAAGACAACAGAAACGCATTCAATTTTTGGAGTAAATTAGGGTATAAAGAAATCGATAGAGTCAATTTGAAATTGGGTAACAAAGATAACGTTGTTATCGTGATGAGATACGACTTAAATTTGGATTAAGTCACTCCGTCAATAATAAGCAAATTTGATCAGTAAAGGAAGTTAGAAGATATGAATTATCATCTATATGAAATAAATGATAAGATTAAAAATAAAGTTGTCGATTTTATCATCCAGCATTGGGGTTCACCAAAGATTGTATCTAGAGGTAAAGTTCATTCAATGGCTCAACTTCCTGGTATTGTTGTATTACGAGACAATAATATTATTGGATTACTTACCTATAGCATAGAGAATGAGGGATGTGAAATTGTTTCTTTAGATAGTTTAGTGGAAAATAAAGGGTTAGGCACTACCTTAATGAACGAAATAGAAAAAATTGCAAGAGCAAAAAAGTGTCATAGAATCTGGCTTATTACTACGAACGATAATATACGAGCCTTAAAGTTTTATCAAAAAAGAGGATATGACATAAAAGCAATACATAGACATGCAGTAGAGAATGCAAGAAAAATAAAGCCAGAGATTCCATTGAAGGGTTATGATGATATACCAATCAATCATGAGATAGAGCTTGAAAAGTGGATTTCAATCTAAAATATTTTTTTTTATTAGGGAGTAGTTCAAAATGCTATCAATGAATGAAATAAAAGCATTTGTTTCTCCATATTATGAAAGTAAAGATATTATGCATGATCTCTCTCATATAGAAAGAGTACTTAAAGCTGTAAAGAAGCTAGTAAAACGATATGAAGATGAAGTGGATAAGGAGCTTATTATTTATGCTGCTTATTTTCATGGCTTTATTTACAAGGATGAGAAAAAAATAATGGACTGGTTAAATAGTAAAGGAATATCTGAAAACAAAATGAAGAAGATCATACAAGTTGCATGGGAATCCCAGAAGGAAGAGGTCCCGAAAAGTCTAGAGGGGAAAATATTACATGATGCACATATGATTGAGGGTGGAAAGACATTCCTAATCGTAAAATCTTTAATTACAGGCTCAGTTAGAGGCCAAACATTAAATGAAACAATAGAATATATTCAAAGGAATATCTTAGATAAAGGAAAATGCTACTTACCAGAGGCAAGGGAAATATATAATGAACAACAAAGCTTTGCAAAAGATTTTATTAAGGATTTAATGGAAGGAATAAAGTGATATGATTGATGATATTAAAAAAGGAGCGATGTATTTTGGAACATGTAGGAGGTTTTTCTTCATTAATAGCTGTTTTTCAATTAATTAATTTATTGATTATTTTCCTTATTATCTTCTTTTTTGTGAAAGTGATTCTTTTTATGAATCGAAAAAACAACCATGATGAGAGCTTGAATAATAAGTTAGATAAATTAATTGAGTTGCTGGAGAAGAATAATAGCTCTACTGATTAATCAAGCCGTGAGAGTGAATATCTCTAATATTTAGGAATCTGGGGGGGGAGAAAGTGAGGAAAATAAAAGATTATTTTAGAATCCGATTTAATAATGAAGATATAGTAAGAATGAATCGTTATGATGGGATTATTTCAATTGCTTATTATGTTTATTATCTAGGGTTCATTTATTTATTTGGTTTATTCCTATTTAAAGTGGGACCAAATATTTATATTTTTGATTTCTCTAAGCAGTTTTCCAAGTTTATATTCTATATTCCAGTTGCTTTTTTATCCTTACTACCACTTGGTGTTATTATAAGGTTCCGTAAACAAGCATTAGCAAGCATTGGGATAAAAAAGGATAAGATATTAAGGTCTTTTATATTTGGAATCCTCTATTCTTTGCCTTTTAATTTACCAACAATCATCTATGTTTTGTTTCATGGAATTCGTATAAATTCAAATTTCTTTGATCTGTTATGGTTGTTTTTATATTTCTTTATATGTATTGCATTTGTTGAAGAAGTAATGTTTCGAGGATACATCCAAACCAGAATACAAACGATCATTAAAAACAAATGGATGAGTATTATCATAGTTGGAATAATGTTTGCATTTATGCATGTTCCTTTCCAAATGTTGAAGGTGGATATGTCATTTGGTCAATTTTTGTTATATGACTACAAGCACCTAATCATTACAGGTCTTTTACATATTTATTTTGTTTATATTTATAATAGAGATCACCAAATTTTAGCACCAACTCTAACACATGCATTGATAAATTTCATTCCAAACTTATTTGTTTAACTTAAATTTTTATTGCACTTAATTTACAATACAGATATTGTATAGCATTTGTTAACTGAAAATATGTTACTAACTAAGAAAGTGAGGGATAAGAAAATAGCAGCAATTTGAAAGGAGAATCATACTTATGCCTTTAGAGGTTAAATATTAGAATAGAATTGCAGTACGGACAGCTTTACCCGTACTGCAATTTATATGTTGCCGAATTTATTAATTTGACCAAGAGGAATTTACCGGTTTCTGAACCTTTTCGTAAGCACTTTGTGAATAATTCGTAGTAAAAATATATTCAGTCTCAGAATCCAGGTAGAGAATGCCTTGATCTATCAGATATTCCTTGGAAGTAGGGAATTGTCCGCTTATTGTAAAATGAGTAAACTCCTTCCCTCCATTGTTAAAATACATATTTTCAAAATCAATTTTACGTACATATTCCCCTTCAGGATAACGTGTAAAGGATAGATGATGCGGAAAAGTAGGAAAAGGATCTAGATAAACACGAACTACACTGCTTTCCCCCTCAGACAATGCAGGAGCCTTCACTCCGATTCTAGGATATAATACGTCATAAATAGCTTTATCCCCTTTGTATGCATAATCTAAAGTATTTCCATTTAAGCCATGCCAAAAATGTTCTCTATATTCTGATTCAGCTTGTATAGCTGGAGCAGAGCCTGCAGCATAATTGGTTTCCACCACAAGACCCACCCCACCATCATAAGGAGTAGAAGTCTGATCATAATAATCCATTTCAAAGGTTACATGTATATTAAAGCTTCCGGCAACAGAAGGTACAGCTGTATTGTTGTATATTTCTACATCCACATATGCAGGGCGGTATAAATACTCAGGGTCAAGCTTTAGAAAATTGGCGTTTATAGGATTGGCATCGGCATAATGTACAGCTTTTTCTATTTCGTTTTTTATTCCTTCTGCTACTTCCTTTAGTACCTCCTTTGTAATGTCATTTGGAGGTATTCCTGCTTCTGTCAATGCCACTTCAGCTAGATAATCCACGCTCATCTCAGTAAGATCATCAAAATTTGGCAGAGTAGGTGGGATACCAACACTCATAAGCCCGTAGTTGACAAGCCCTTCAAGTGCTGTTTTAAATGCACCTTTTAAACTTTCTACTGGACAGAGATCTGCTACAAAAAGGATCAACCCTGATTTTAGATTGGTATAGGCTGCACTAACTTGATTTACTACTGTCTCTACAGCTTTCCATAAGTCAGTAAAGAAGTCTACGATTCCGTCAAAGAGTTGTTCATACCATGCTTTATCGTCATCATCCGGCTCCGGGAAAAATACCGTCGCATATTTAGGTAAGACCCTAGGTATTATCTCAGCTTCGTATTCTGCCTTTGAATTTATTCCCAATGTTTTGTAATATGACATATATGGATACCTATACGGATATAAAGTCTCACCAGTATTTGTATTTTTCCATTTGGAGGTTATTTCATCTGCAGTGGGCTCTTTGAACACATAATAATGGTGCATATAGTCAGAGTCCTGCCACTTCACAGGTGTATAACTCTTGATTTTTAATCCAGGTGTTGTTACCTGTAGTTTTTCTGTATTTGTATATGGCGAATCGCTATACCAATGTATAGGTGCTGCATAACCATATTCAGTAGTAACCGTGTCAGAATAAATAACATCATACTGACCTGGTTCAATAGAATCCTTTAATGCTACTCCCCTTACATAGTATTTAATATAATCCCCTTCCTTCATTTCTGAAGCAGGTTTTCCGAATTGTGTAAATATTAAAGGAACCGTTGCAGGATACTGATCATCATCAAAATAAGCTATCGAGCCTGCATCAGCAAAGGTAGTAGTCGGCAAATTGTAGGTTTCTTCATAGATCAGATTAGGTGTTTCAGGCCAGCCTCCGCCATTAGTTAGAAATGGTTTTGTGGAAACCTGGATAACAATTTGTTTATAAGCATCATCAAGTTCATGAAAATGAAATAAACGGGGATTATTTGATCTAGGATCTACACTTGCAGTCGGGTTATGGCTGGGTGGGTCAAAGGGTACATGATCTATCTGATAACCATAACCTATACCAAAAGGTGTCCACAGTTCAAAGCTTGGCTGAATTGCTGACTTGGGATCACTTACAGGAAATTTTTCACCATAAACAACTGCAACGCCTTCTCCGGGTTCACCAATCACTTTTCCTGCAGAATCAACAGGGACAGCTCTAACATAATAAACAGATTGTTTTTGAGGGATAGGCTTATAGGAAGATTTCAGATTAATAATCGGTTTGATATTATAGGATAACCCCCTAGAGGAATTGATCTTCAAATTACCAAAATCTATCTGAAATTCTCCTTTGGAAGCTGTTACTTCACCTGAACCTACTAAACCGATAGGGTTTTTCCAATTTTCTGTGAAACCGTTAAAGGGTGATTTTGAAACCTGCCATATGACTTTTTTTGCCCCTGACGCATTATTAAGTCTATATGCAAACCACCGTTCTTTGTTGCCATTTGCATCAATAAAAGCTGAGTACGAACCTTGCGTATATATCGGTTTGTTATCAATTAACTGCAGCTTCAGCAAATCATTGGTTTGTTCAATGGATGGATCGCTAGTTTTGATAGGTGTAATAGGTTGGAGACTGGATATAACTAATTCATCTGTCTTAGAGGAAGAGTCATTGGTTGTTGATATTGTTGGAAGTGAAGGAGGCTTCTCTTCAGTAGTGGCTACAAAAAGTTCTATTCTCTCATCATAATCTAGGAAAGCAAGGTTTTGTCCAGGTTCAATCTTTGTAAATTTTTCATGTTCGTCAGTCATGGGTAGGTTTCCTAACTGAACAGGAATAGTTGCTTTGATTTCTTCTGCCCCTGAGTATTTTTCAAATGTACGTTTCAGCAGAACAATGGCCTGCTCACGTGTCGTATTATTGAGAGGTGAGATTTCATTGTTTCCTGTGCCCTTCATGATTTGGTTTTTATAAACAAATTTCATTGCGTCCTTTGCCCATGAAGCGATTTTTTTTGCATCTGTAAAAGGAAAATCTTCCGGTTCACTTTTATCCAAAGAAGCGATACTGACATCAAGTGCCCTGTAAATCATGACACTGATTTCCTGTCGAGTAATATTATTTGACGGTGAAAATTTATCCTTTGCAGTACCGTTAACAATATGTAGATTATATGCTTTTAATATTTCTGAATTATCCGTATCATCGAATGGATCTTTTCCGACTTCAGCTGTTTTTCCTGTAAGCCTTTCATAAAGCTTTACCACAATTGTACAAAATTCCTCACGTGTAATAGGCTGTTTAAATTTTTCCATAACATCGGGATAAGTAAGTCCGTAAATGTAGGCATCAACAAGCTCAGCCTCAGCCCAATTGCTTTGAGTACCATCTAATGATAAGTTATTGGAAGAAGCCTTTTTGCTTGGTAGAGTTACCAAAGCTGTATAATTTGATGATTCGTATCCTGCTGATGCATTTTCAAAGAACTTATCATAGGCGAACACACCATTTGACATTGTTGTTACCATAACAATTAATAGTAATATACTGACAGTTTTAGTCCAACTCCCTTTCATTTTAACCCCCCCTTTTTCATTTTTCTTTTTAAGACGTTCAAACATAAAATTTTACATGATTAGATAATTCATGTAGAATTGAAAGATTACTATCTTCTTTTAATAGAGATTGTTTTTATATTGTAAATATTATGCCAACATTCGTTAGTAAATGTATAAATATAGATTAAGTGAGACACTATTAATTCACATTAAAAAACAGGATTGGGATAAATCAAAAAACTTTTTTCTTAAAAAGAAACAGAAAATTAAAAATTTTTTAAAAAATAAAAATGATAATTGATATCAATGTGTTAAGCGCTTTCATGATTAGGTAATTAAGGGATAATCTAAAAAAACATTATTGACAAACAAAATTTTCCTAAATATAATGTTAAAAAAGTAGCAGTTTAATATTTTAAACATTTAATTGAGTAAAGTACAAAAATTAGTATTTGAATTTTTAAGGGGATAGAATATGTTTTGGCTTATTTTCATTATTTCATTTTTTAGCATCTTCATTTTTATTAAAAAGAAAAACCCCATCTTTTTAACTATTCCTTTTTTAACCCTGTTTATCTATTTACTGGTGCTTATTTTGATGGTTCCTTTACCTTTTATTGATACGATAAAATTTATTTTTGGTCTTGGAAACTAATATATTCAGTATAAATGCATTATTTTTTTTGCTACAACTGTTATATAATAGAATAAAAAAATATACAACTGTTATATTACAAAAATGAAAGGAGGTTATAAAAATGAAGGTTATAAGTAAGGAAAAAGCTGAAGCCTATTTTCGAGAACGTATTCGAAATACTGTTATTTATTTATCGATATGGGCAATTGTTTCGTTTGGTGTCGTTTTATTTGCTGAAAGACTTTCATCATTCTCCATTAACGGATTTCCTTTTCATTATTTTATGGGAGCCCAAGGTGCAATCGTCACATTTATCTTATTGTTATTTATTAACGCAATAATCAGTGACAGGACCGACAAAAAATATGGAATTGATGATAAAAAAGGTAAAAGGTTTAATACTGGAACAACAGTAGATCAATAATGGAAATGGGGGTCTTGAAAATTGGATAAACAGTTTATGGTATCACTTTTGATTATTATTGCATCCTTTGCTTTATATATTGGAATTGCTGTATATAACAAAGCAAGGCAGACGTCTGAATTCTATGTAGCTAACCGAGGGATACCCGCAATGATGAATGGAATGGCCATAGGAGCTGACTGGATGAGTGCAGCATCTTTTATTGGCTTGGCAGGAACCGTAATGCTTCTAGGCTATGATGGATTGGCTTACATCATGGGTTGGACAGGAGGATATTTATTATTAACTTTTTTACTAGCTCCTCAGTTGAGAAAATATGGTCGTTATACAGTCCCAGAGTTTATTGGTGACCGCTTTGAAAGTCATACAGCTAGGTTGATTGCCGCTATTTCTACCATCATAATCAGTTTTACTTATTCAATCGGGCAGCTATCTGGTAGCGGGGTTGTCATTAGTCGCTTATTTGAAATTGATACAAAGGTTGGGACGATGATTGGAGTGGTACTGATTGCAACCTATGCCGCATTTGGCGGAATGAAGGGGATTACTTGGACGCAGGTTGCACAATATATCATTTTAATTACGGCCTATCTCATTCCAGTAATTTTCATGTCTTTACAAATCAGTGGAAATCCTTTACCTTGGTTATCCTACGGAGAAGTTGTCGCCCAGCTTGGGGAAATAGATCGGGAATTGGGAATTACAGAATATTTTACTCCTTTTACAAACGGGACGAAATGGCAATTTTTAGCATTGCTCTTTAGTCTGATGGCGGGAACAGCAGGACTTCCCCATGTTATTGTACGCTTTTATACGGTTTCCACAATGAAAGCCGCCCGTTGGAGTGGAGCTTGGGCATTATTATTTATTGGTTTTCTTTATCTGTCAGCCCCTGCTTACGCTGCTTTTTCTAGATTTATTTTAATGACAAAAGTGGTCGGCAGTAAGATATCAGAACTCCCTGCTTGGACAACGAGCTGGATTAATACGGGAAAGCTTTCTATGGCAGACAAAAATGCAGATGGTATTTTGCAATGGAGTGAACTGGTTATTAATAAGGACATTGTGGTGATGGCTACCCCTGAAATTGCTAATCTTGGAGTATTTGTCATAGGTCTGGTTGCTGCAGGCGCAATGGCAGCAGCTTTATCAACTGCAGGTGGCTTATTAATCGCTATTTCTTCCGCATTTGCTCATGATATTTATTATCGAGTTATTAATCCGCAAGCCAGTGAGGAAAAACGTTTAAAGGTTGCACGTTGGACAATTATTCTGAGCACTCTGATCGCTGGTATTACAGCTTTAAATCCGCCGGGAGTTATCACCCAAATCGTTGCTTGGGCTTTTGCTTTAGCTTCAGGGACCTTTTTTCCCGCGCTCTTGTTGGGCGTATGGTGGAAACGGGCCAATGCCAATGGGGTTATTGTAGGAATGATCGTTGGTTTAGTTGTCACATTAAGTTATATTTTCACTGCTAAATACGGATATTTTTCTATTGCCGGTATTACGGATACCGGAGCAGGGATTTTTGGAGCTGGGTCGGCATTTATCGCCAATATTATTGTGTCTTTATCCACTGCTCCTGCTTCAATCAAAGCTCAGGAAGAGGTTATAAACTTACGATATCCAGAACAGATGACATATAAAAATGGAGAAGTTTGGATAGATGGAACGGTTTGATCAAAAATATGAAGAGTATATTTTTAACCATCCCTTATTCAGAGGAATTGAAAAAACGGAAAAACAGGACATTCACATGTTATGTAAAGAAAAAAAATTCAAAAAATCGGAGACGATTTTAAAAGGTGGGGAATTGGAAGAAGGGCTACATCTTTTATTGGCAGGAAATGCTGAAGTTTATGTGACAGGACATTCTGAAGATCGTTTTGAGATACTTGAAGTGATTCAACCTGGTGAATTAATTGGTTTATCGAGATTATCAGAGTTTTTAGGGGAATCAACGGTTGAATCCTTCCATTATTATGTTGGGGTACGTGCAATGGATGATGTTATTACTTTCTATATACCCTATCAGGTTCTTGAGAAAAGATGGGAAATTGAAGCTGTAAGAGATTATATTTTGCGAAAAGTAACAGTTAGACTAAAACACGTATATTCTTCTTTAGCAGAGCAGGTCAGGTTAGCTAGACAATGGGGAGAAAGTGATCCTTTTATTAGACGGGTTCAGGATTTAATGACGTCACCGGTTATATTCGTCAATTCAACCGCAACAATTCAGGAAACGGCACAATTGATGAGGCTGCATTCCGTCGGTTCCATCCTAATTGTTGATGATCAACAGCTAAAGGGGATTATTACTGAAAGTGATTTGGTTAATAGAGTCATATCCAACTCTTTGTCATATCATGAACATATTAGTGAAATAATGACAAAAAATCCTTACACCGTTTCCCGATATGACTACTATTACCAGGCATTATCTGAATTTTTGCTGAGAGGAGTCAAGCATTTACCTGTCATTGATCAGAATCAGGTAGTAGGGATAATCTCTTTATCTGATCTTCTACGGAAGAAAAATTATAGCATGGTAAATACGTTGCAAAAAATCGATAAAGCTGATAAAAACAATCTTCTTGAGGCAAGGCAGTCCATTTATGAAGTGTTAGGAACTCTGCTTCAAAGTAGAGCTCCTATTCTGTACACATTAGAATTGATGACCCATTTATATGACCGTCTCTCTAAACATGTGATTGAGCTAGCTATTCAGTCACTTGAAGCAAAAGAAAAAGGTAAGCCCCCTGTTCCTTTTGCTTGGTATCAAATGGGAAGCGCAGGTCGGGGAGAACAATTTCTACTAACTGATCAGGATCATTTTCTTGTATATGATAACGTTGAAGAAAAAGATCAAAAAGTAGTTAAAGAATATTTTTCATGGTTAGGTCAGGAAATTGTCGATTTAATGGAAAAATCAGGATATAAACGATGCCAGGGGAAAATGATGGCAAGTGAAGAAAATTGGCGGGGTACCATTCTTCTTTGGCAGGAAAGGTTGCGTAATTGGAGTGTACGGGCAACAAATGATGCTTTATTATTAGCTCAGAATTTCCTGTCTTTTCGTTTTGTATATGGCAGTAAAGATATAAACGATCGATTTATTGAAATGTTAGAAGAACATTTTAAAAGCACCGGAATTTTCCTATACCGTTTGGCCTTAGTTGAACAGGAACATCAGGTCCCTATACTAGAACAACCGGTACGTTCCTTATTTGGTTTAGACAAAAAACAATTGGATCTAAAAAAAGAAACCCTTTTCCCCTTTCATCATGCTCTACAAATAATCTCTATAAATCAGGGAATTATTGAAGGAATGCCATTGGAAAAAATAAGAAGGCTACATGAAAAAAAATTTTTTTCAGACAAATTTACAGAGGATCTGATCGATGCGTTTGAAAAGACGATGAAGATTTATGTTAGCCATAAGTGGAGCCAATATGCAAGAGAAGAAGAGCCTATTTCTATTGTTCAATTTACTCATTTAAGTTCAAGTGAAAAAGAAGATTTGATTCAAGTGCAAAAAGTTTTTCGTTCTTTACAAATACAAATGTTGTCCGAATTTTCATTGTAAATGCTAGATGGATTAAATTAGGGGGATGAATCATGCATTGGGGGAAAAAAATTTTTCATTACAAGTTAAATGACCAAATTCCTTTATCTACCCCGATAAATCATTTAAACTGTACTGTAATTGATACAGAAACTACAGGACTTTCTGTTCATAAATCTGATCGATTAATCGAAATAGGTGCGGTGAGTATTAAACATTTACAAGTAAATCGCAAGCATTTCCATACCTACGTTAATCCTGATCGTGAGATACCGGAAGAGATCATTAAACTAACAGGTATTAGTCAGGAAAAAGTAATACATGCACCAAGAGCGATTGAAGGGATTAAGGGACTGTTTGATTTTCTCGAAGCTGAGCACAGTGCCTGTTTAGTAGGACACAACGTAGAATTTGATTTTACAGTAATAAAGAAAGAATTATGGAGGGAAAAGAACTTTTTTGATAAGCCCATCGTTTTTGATACGGTTGATTTAATTCAAAATCTCTATCCCAGAAGAAGTTTAACAAATATAGAAGAATACGCAAAATATTTTGCCACCCCTATTTTTGAAAGACATACAGCTATAGGTGATGCAATGACTACCGCTTATTTATTTGTTGAATTACTGAAGCAACTGGAAGCACGTGGGTTCACTACATGGGGGGATTTGTTGCATATTACAGATAGATATAAACGTAGGTTTGCATATTAATATGAAAGAAGATGTTGAGGTTGGATCATTTGGTCCAACTTTTTTATTGTTTCATATTTTTTGTTTAAGCAAATATTTATTATATTTAAAAATAAACATATAATGAAGGTGCTAGGCAACAAAAGGAGGCGTTAATATTGATGTGGATATTGTATGTTCTTTCTTTTATTATCCTATTGTTAGCATTATTTCTCATCATCAAATTGTCTCAATTAAATAAAGGAAAGATGAAAGTTGAACAAGAATTAGCTGAGACAAAAGTTTCAAAGATGGTAGATTTAGGCAGTGTTAAAAGCCTCTCCATCCTTCCGGTGATTGATTATTATGCTGTGAATGAACAGTTAAAGACAGAAGCAGGAGTATCCTATTATATCGAAGCAGACCAGACCAAAATTCTGATGGATGTCGGTTTAAATCAAAAAAGAGAGCACCCTTCACCACTGCTACATAATATAAAAAAATTAAGAATTAACCTGAGTGAATTGGATTTTATTTTCTTCAGTCATGCTCATGGGGATCATGTCGGTGGATTCAAAGAACAGAAGGAAGGGAGCTTCAGTTTTTCTCAGGGTGAAGTAGAAATACCTGCTATACCAATCTATTCTCCAGAGAATATACAGTCCTCTAAGTGGAACCCTGGATTTCAAGTTAAACTCATTAATTCCCCTAAAAAAATGAAAGATGGAATTGCAAGTACTGGTCCCATTCCAAGGTATCTATTCCTGATGGGCTATACCTCTGAGCAAAGCTTGGCAGTAAACGTTGAAGGAAAAGGGATTGTCCTATTGGTTGGCTGCGGACATCCAACAATCGAAAAAATCATTGAACGGGCAAAAGAAATATTTGACCAGCCGATATATGGTATTATCGGTGGACTTCATTATCCAGTAAGAGGAGGAAGAATTATGGCAGGACCGATCAATTTGCAGTATCTTGTTGCTTCTGACCAACCTCCTTGGAAAGGATTAAGTGAAAAGGACGTAGAGAATGCGATAGAGTTTATCAAGAATGAAAATCCTCAAATTGTATCCCTATCTCCCCATGACAGTTCAGATTGGGCAATTGATTTGTTTAAAAAAGCCTTTGGCGTCAAGTATCGTGATCTAAAAGTAGGAGATACGATTGTGATATGATTTAGTATCCTTCAAAAATTAAAGCTATAAAGGAAAAACCTTGTTAATTTAAAAAAAACAGATATAATAGATTACAACAATAGAATAGCGTGTAATAAATAGGTTCCTTTAGGCTCGCCTAAAGGTGAAAAGGGAAGCTCGGTGAAAATCCGACACGGTCCCGCCACTGTAATTGGAAGCTTTTCACGTAGTCCACTGTCTATCGAAGAAATAGATGGGAAGGAGTGAAAAAGCATTGCCATAAGTCAGGAGACCTGCCTATTTATGAAGGAGCTAGACCTTCGAGGAAAGGGAATAGTGTCTGAATTACGTATACCTTTTTTATGTCTTTTATTTACATACGTAATAGATACCTATACTCTTTTTGTCTCTCTAGATGAAAAGAGTTTTTTTATTCCTCCACATGCTTTTAGTTGTCAATTAAATTAGAAAAAGGAGAGGAATTAGTATGTTGAAGAGAAGTTTTATTTTATTTTCTGTTGTTTTATTGTTGTTAGGGGTATTTAGTGGGTGTACTACCTCATCACAAGAAACAGCAAATGAAGCAATTACGGAACAAAGTCAAAACACAGTAACGGATGATCATGAATCAGCACAAGAACAAGCAGGCGAATCATCTATAGAATCAGTATATCCAATCACTGTTACAGACGACGCTGGGAATGAAGTAACAATCAGTGAAGAACCAAAACGTATTATCTCTTTAATACCAAGTAATACAGAAACACTCTTTTCTTTAGGACTCGAAGGGAGAGTAGTTGCTGTAACCAAATATGCTACTTACCCTGAAGGTGTTCAAGAGAAGGTAGAATATGTTTTTGAGACCGGTTTAAAACCAAATATAGAACAAATTGTTGATTTGCAGGCTGATTTGGTTGTGTTAGGATCTTTAAATGAAGAATTGATTAATCAACTGATAGATTTAGATATACCAGTAGTCATGTTTAATCCGCAAAGCTTAGAGTCTGTATATAAGACGATTAATACACTTGGTTTAATTACAAACACGCAGGAGTCAGCAGCAAATAATATAGATGAAATGAAGAAAAAGGAACAAGAGATTACTAGTAAACTAGAAAATATACAGCCTGAGGACAAAGTTCGTGTTTGGGTTGAAGTATCTAAAGATATGTGGACTGCTGGTCAAGAAACCTTTATCAATGATTTAGTGACCAAAGCTGGTGGAATCAA
>JAENYW010000029.1 GCA_016841555.1 Tepidibacillus decaturensis | reverse complement strand
GAACAGATACTTTCATAGGTCACTGTATGTAGCGGATTTCCTAATAAGTCATCAAAATCTATAGAGTCAGTTAGTTTTATATCGATAAATTTTTCATTTAATACAGGAACTCCAATTTCAATAAAATCATCGTATTTTTTTACTGGCTTTCCAAGTGAAGTAGTTAATATATCTAACGGTAAATATAATTCGTTATGATATTTAAGAACAGTTACAAACTCCTGCGGTTTATTTCTCCTAACTCCATCTATTTCGATATTCATGTATACTAATTGAACTTCTGGCCTTTCCTTAAAACCTTCTATCTCTTCTTCTGATGACCTTAAATTATTTTTTAAATTATCATTTTCCTTCTGAATAGAATTATTTATTTCTTTCAATTTGTCTAATTCAACTTCTTTCATCATTCCCCCAATGATGATACCTAAAAAAAATATACCAATCATTGATAAATAGAAAATAAAACGAAATTTTCTCATTTATACCACCAGATTCTTTTGGACTTTAGTTATTATGAAATAAAGAACAGCATAAACCCTACCACAATAGACATTAAGTTAGCAATGATCGTATACACAGCTATCCATATCTTGCTTTTTTCCGTTAAGAATTTTAGATACGTAATTAGCTCTACAATGATGATTAAAAATTCCACAATAATAAATATGAGAATACCTGTAAATAAATTAACAGTGCTATCACTAAATAAAATGATACCGTTCAGAATAATTTGTGTTGCAATATTAGTAATCAAGAGTACCTTGAACGATTTTTTAAATGTAAAACCAAACATAAGAGCTATAGCTATTTCAATCAATAACGTCAAGATAAGCCTTATTCCAAAATATATAAGCATGTTTATCCATGGTATCATTTCGGATACTTTGCCAGCAGATAATACTATGTCCTCCGTAATTTTTACATTTCTCAAATCATAGGTCATTACCGATTGGAATTGGGTTCGATTTACAATATCTGAAATGATTAGTGTCCCATCCTGCTTTAAAATCGCAATTTTAAATAGTTCTGGAACTCCTACATAACTAAATTTATGCAAAAAACTCCCGTCATCTTGTTTTTCTCCCTTTAGCTTCCCAGCTAATGGTACGTATGTTCCACCAAGTAAAGCTGGATGAAATCCCTCATCATCGTAATACTCTGTAAGTTTAGAAAGCTTCATTCTTTCTTCTTTTGTTATTTCAAGCCATGAGCGACTAGAATTATTCTTCACAAGCAAATCAAGCCAATATTCATCTGTATCCATCCCTAGAACAATAATATCAAGAGATGGTTTTGGACCTGTGTCTGCACTTACAATTGGTGTAAATAAAATTAAAAACAATATTCCAATGAAAAGTATCTGCAACCATTTTTTTAACTTGTAATTATTATTCATAGTAACCCTCCAAGCTATTTTGCTATCTTCTACTAGATGCCAGATTCAGTTGATTTAGACCAATTATGTTAATTAATCTAAAATTTTTTTCATTGTAATTGCGGGTAATCGATTACCATTCCAGTTTAGTTCAACATCTCCTATATTCTTAAATCCGTTTCTTTCCCAAAAGCTTTCAACTTTTTTATCGTAACCAGTAGCAACATCAATTCTTATTGATTTACCACCATATTTAATGATGTACTCTTCTAATTGTAGATATATTTCTTTTCCATAGCCTTTATGCTTATAATCATTATGTATCATTAATAATGAGAGGTAGCTTTCCTCTGCAATTTTAATATCTAGAAAACCAATTGTTTGATCTGCTGTTTTATCCATTATTTTGTAGGTTGTAAAGCCTGCTCTTTTCATTTCTTCTAATTCTTCTTTTAACCATTCTTTTGTAATCTCATTTCTATGTAAGTGCTTTTTAAGAAATTCTGTATTGGAATTATATATTTCTATAGCATCTTCCATATCTATTTCTTCTATTGTAGATAAAAGGAAACGTTCTGTTTCTATCATCATTTTCATCATCCTTCTTCTATGAATAGCAGTTTCTTATAATTGTAGATTAACAGATTCACGAATCAACTTGTTAGCTGAATTCTATATTTGCTTTTATCTGTTCATTCGTAACAACAAGTAAATCTATGTCACTGTTCTCCGGATTAAAGCATTACATGGTAAGAAATCCATGCAAATAAATCCCCTTTAGGTCGATACTTAATAAATCAGTTACTAGTTTGATGAATATATTTATTTGTTTTTTTGTTGACGATGGACTACTATCCCAGCTGTAACATGCCATTTTGTTACTCCCTTTGTTAATAATTATAGTACTCTACACACTAGTTCACCTTTTCCAATAGGCACTACTAATGCATCCACTCTGCTATCTTCTAATAATTTTTCAATAAATGGCTTTAAGGCATCATAATGGCTAGTAATATTGTCTGCAACCAATATGCCACACTTCACCGACCGTGGAATTAGCTTTTCATAGCATTCTTCATAGATTTCCTTCTCCGTATCTAAAAAACAGAATGAGATGTTATTGTATTTCTCAATGTTTTTCAATGCATCTCCTTCGACTAATTTTACAACCTCTTCAATTTCTGCTTGATTAAATGTTTCTTTTGCCAGCTTTATTTTTTCCTCTAGTAATTCAAATGTGTAGATTTTCCTATTTAATTCTTTTGCCGCTAATGATAACCATAAGGTTGAATAACCAGCACTTGTCCCTATTTCTACTCCTATTCCCTCTGGACTTGAAGCAAATAATAAAGAGATAAACTTTCCTGTTTCAGGTGGAATTTGTCTTAATCTTTTCAGCTTAGCTGTACCATCTTTTCTATCCTTCTGGTCCAATTCATATAGATAATCCATACGTTTTTGGATTTCAGGTGTAATAGTATGAAACATGATGAACTCCTCCCATTCAAAAATTTAATTAATATGGTTATTATGAAGCATTCCATTCATTCGTAATGAAGCTCTTGTATTAGATGCTAGTAGCGTCTCGAGAAAGAGAACGTACTCTATGAAGATATGCTGTAACTTGTTCGTCATCCTTTATTGGATATTCATATCCTAGTTGATTTGCTAATTCAGTTCCTATTTTCCTAGTCAAGCTGCCAGCTTTAAATAGTGAATCCCAAATATCTTCATAATTAACCCCTGCATATGTATGTTTATAAGCTTCCCATAGTCCATTAGGTAAAAATTTTTCAAGCCATTTTCCTGCTGTACCAGTATTTATTTTCCAATGATGCTGTATTCCAATATGCCAATTTAATATTTTTTTAAGCTCTTCTCTTAGCATTACGTCAAGCATATATTTAGTATAGGGAAGTTCATTTCTCCATATTCCTTTTGCAACATAAGTAGATACCCACCAAAAATTATTAATAGTTTTCTCAAATTCCTTTTTCGTAGGCTTTTTCGTATAATAGGTAATTTCACTAGGTGGCTTCAAATCTCCAATTATATTATCCTTATCCATCAGCTTTTTTGTTAAGCTATCATCTAGATAGCTGTTTATCTGCTCTATTTTTCTAAAGGATAAATCAATTCTTATTCCATCAGTAAAAATCATTAAAAAAATATAGCATTCTTCTCCATTACTATGTAGGGTATTTTGTTGCATAATAATTAGCTCTCCATAATACTTCATCCATTCTTGATTATTTAAAAAATGTTCTGGATCAGTTACCGCAAAAATTACATCATAATCAGAGAACAAGTCATATTCTACATTGGGATTGACACGAGATCCATTTAGTAAAACGGCTCTTACCATGTCATTGTTTTCAGCGAAAGTTAGTAACTGATGAAGGACCTCTTTTTCACTTCGCATATTATCACCTCTACTTATATTCATTCCGTATATACAATATGCTCTATCTCTTTTGGAATGCTTTTAAGTTTTCCCTTTAAAAAGCTAGGATATAGCGTTATATTTCCGAGTTCGTCTATATCAAACCATTTAAAAATTAACCTTACACCTTCTTCATTGCCATAAAAACTTTGCTTCTCCTTTAATACATATGAATGTTGTTGGAAATTCATTAAATAGTACATGGCGAGTTCATGAAATTTTTGATCATCATATACAAAAAAATTCTCTACAATCCAAATTAGTCTGTTAATACTTACATCAACATTTATCTCCTCTTTCATTTCTCTTCTTAATGTTTCTTCTGAGGATTCAAAGAATTCTGCTCTACCACCTGGTAATGCCCAAAAATCATCGTTCTCAGCTTTATGTAGTAGTACTTTATTTTCATGAATTGCAATGCCAACGATTCGATAATTAAATCTAGCATCATTTTTTTGAAAGGTTATCATACCATCACATCCTTAGATATATTCGTATGTAAATATTCATCTCTTTCTTGATCACTTCTCCTAATGTCTCCTGTTTTATAAAGCTTAGATTTAAATCTCCTTTTGCATCACTATATTTGTTGGTTGAAACCCTATTTTCTCATATAAAGCTCTTGCGATATGATTATGTCCAAAAACATGAAGTCCAATTTTCTTCATTCCTAAATTTTTTGCCTCCACTTCTATTTGTTTCATAGCTTTTTCTCCATATCCTTGTCCTCTATATTTTTCTAAGATACTAAAATCATATATAAAACCTTCCTCTGATGTTTTTCGAGCAATCCAAATTATACCAATTGATTGATTATCAAGATAAATTGAGTATAAGTAGTGATTTTCTGTTTTTACGCCATTTGGCAATAAATGCTCAAATTCTTCCTTTGATCTACTCATAGACTCCTCTTCACTCCAATTACCTGATATAACCTTCTCCTTTGCATACTCTTCAATTGCTACAGTAATATATTTTTGAAACTCATCATAATTCATCACATGTAAAGTAATCATCTTTCTTCCTCATATTTCATATGACGTTATTTCATTAAACATATAATACATTTACATTTTTTCTTACATAATTTATTCCAGATAACAAGGTCAAGATTACAGCTACAATCATAAAAATTAAATCCAATGGAAACGTGGTAAATTGGATAAAAAGCACATGATGTAATAGAACGACTATAATAGCTGAAACTTGTAACACCATCTTAAGCTTTCCAAATCTATCAGCAGATAGATCAACTCCCCTACCACTTGCCATTATCCTTATTAAAGTTACCATGAATTCCCTTCCAATAATAATGACTGCAAACCAAGTAGAGATTAATTGCATGTCTACTAAAGCTATTAATGCTGCAATTATCATCAATTTATCAGCAAGAGGATCAAATAGCTTCCCCAAGGTAGTCACTTGATTATACTTCCTAGCGACATAACCATCTAACTTATCCGTAATAGCAGCAAGTATAAATAAAAAGATTGCAAAATAAACACTACTCGAATGATTAATATTTAACCATGTAATCTTAGCAGCTACCATAGAAGGAAGAGGGGTCAAAAAAATATAGAATATAGGAATTAATATTAACCTTGTAATCGTCAATTTATTTGCTAAATTCATTTTTCACCTCACACATTATTTTCTCTCAAAATAAATTTCATCGGAGTAAACCTTATACCATCAACAACCTTTTCTAAGGTAGTATCTTGAAATCCTAACTTATGATAAGCTTTTACTGCATATGGTGATGAGTTAACAGTAATTTCTTTTATATCAGATGCTTTTTTGATTGTGGTAAGTACTGTTTTAAATAAATTCTTAGCTATTCCCTTCCTGTGATAATTATTATCTACAAAAAGTAGTGAAATATGGGTTGATTTCTTCATTGCTATAACTCCAACAATTGTTTCATTATCGAAGCAGCCCCAGAACTTCAGATCATTATCCTCGATTTTATTTTTCAATGAATGAAATTCAATAAAATCAACAAATGTTTGAATACCTGCTTCTGAATAATCTGGTGCTTCAAATTCCATAAATACGTGATGAATAAGGGTTAATGCTCTTTCTAGTTCTTCTATTTTTAATACTCTAATTTGATATACAAACGAATTATTCACAGAATTCCTCTCCATCTTTCTTCTATAATATATTTCTTATCATCTTCTCTATTGTTTTAATAACAAAATCTGGTCGATCAAGCTGTATAGAGTGACTAGCTTTATCCACTATATGAAATTCAGATTTTTCCGATAAATTAGCCTGCTCCTTTATCAGTTGGTGCCAAGTGTCTTCTAGTTGTTTCACTTCTTCATATGGAATTTCATAATCAAGCTGTAATTTTGTAGAATAATGAGGGTCCCTAGCTAACAGATAAAGAGGTATATTTGGAAAATCTCCTGCTTTTTTTATTTCTGATGCATCATGATGCCAATGCTCAATTTCTGAATAAATTGCTTTATACAGGCTCGGATTAATCTCAAATTCTAAAATTCTTCGTTGAATATCTTTAGGATATTTTCTTTGTTCTAGTGATAACTTTGGATTTAGCTCCTTTTTCAATTCTATTGAATTTTGACTAGAATATATTTTGCATTTTTGTAACCAAGCTGCATCAGAATTCTCTTTATCTGTTACTGGTAAATCTAATTCATCAAGCTTGTGTAGATTAACTGAGGTAGAATCTATTAATACTAAGCCAGCAACTTTATCAGGAAATGTTTTTGTAAAATGTTGAGCACATAATCCCCCATAGGAGTGAGCTACTAATATAATTGGTTCATCTATCTCTAGTTCTTTTAATATTAGATTAAGTTCCTTAACTGTTTGTTTTGTAGTTCTAGCTTCTGAGCCTATATCACTTTTTCCGTAACCAGGTCTATGATAGATAAGAACCTTACTATTTAATGATATTTTATCTACTATTTCTATCCAATCATACAGTGAACATGCCATGCCTGTTTGAATAACTACTGTATGTTTCCCCGCGCCTTTATATATTACTTCCACTTGTTTATTGTCTATGTATAGGGTATGTATCATACTCATATGTTCCTTTCAAGAAATAACATCTCTATAAGATTAACTCATAGCTGGAGTAGGCTTGTCCGTTTTTATCTCTTTCTTCTTTAATTAATGTAAACCCTTGTTTCAGAAATAATCGTTTTGATTTTTCATTGTAATCGTATATCATCTTCACTTTTAACTTATCCCAACCAAGCTGACGCGCACGTTCTATAATCATTCCAATGGCTTCTTTTCCAATTCCTTTTGATCTGTACTCCTTAGCTCCAATGACTACTGGCAATGTATCTTCTGCTAAAGTGATATCTCCAATAGAACGATAACCATCAGATGTTTTGATTTCAATCATATATAACTCACCGATTTGATTCAAATAGGTATACAGTCTTATAACCTGCTCTATATCAAAGGGTTTCGTTCCTTTTCCTTCAGAATAATAGAGTACATCAGGAGCACTATACCACTTCACAGCTTCCTTACAATCATCTGGAATAACTGCTTGACGTAGTCGTATTCTATTTCCTTCTATGGTATGCATGGATTACTATTCTCCTTCCTAATCACGTTACAAGAATGTATAGTTAACCGGCATTTACTAATCTAATTCCTTATTCTTTTTGTTTTTTTCAATGTAAATATCAAGTGCTGTAATACCCCTTCTTGCTAGCATTATGTTTAACACTATTAGATAAATAGATATTGCCCATAGCGGTAAAATAATTAATAATTGAACAATCAGCATACTAACACTCATCAACGATATTCACCTCTTATCATTTATTTCATTGAGGAATCATGTGGGGAGTTTACCCCACATGATTTGTTTCTCTTTTTTAGTATAACCTATCAGTCATTTCACCCAAAAAAGTTATTTTTTACCTCTATATCTTGTTCCAATTACTTGTGCGGAGTCCAATTATGACAGGTTTGCCATTTTTACATCCTGTGCTTCGGTAGCTGGAGACTTAACACGATTTGAATTATTTTTTACAATTCCTTCGTTATCAAATCATGTATCTCCCATCCCAAACTACCAGCACTAAATCCAATATTACCTAAAATTACTACATCAATTCCTAATGAAGGGTAATAGTATAATCTGCTACTAATCCCATACTCCTCACCAGTATGACCACCTCGTACGATATTTTCATTATTATCTAGTAAAAAATAGTTTGCATATCCATACTTCCACACATAATCTCGAAAGCCATTAGATTCTTCATCAAGTACATAAGGAGCTAGTATTTTTTTTGTCATTTCTTCATTAACTAACTTATTCTCCTTTAATCCTTGAATAAATGTTATTAGATCTTCTGCTGTAGATGTAGCGCCTCCATCAGATGCGGCACCAGGTGTAGCTGTATAAATATTTCTCATCCATTTTCCATCTATTTCTTCATATCCTTCTGCTACGTTTTCATGTACTTCATCTAGACTGATAAAGCAGGAATCATTCATGTCAATAGCCTTGAAAATATTCTCTGTTACATAATCAAAATAACTCTTTCCTGTTATCTGCTCTATTACTAATCCTAATAGTATATATCCTGCGTTATTATATTTAAATTGATTCCCTGGATCAGCATCTCGTTGCTTATCAATAAATAATTCTAAATAATCGCTAAGTGATCTCATGTTATAAATCGGTCTTTCTTTCCATAAATTTTCCCAGCCTTCATCTCCTGTGCTTTCGTCATAATAATCTGCTATTCCAGAGGTATGGGTCAAAAGATGATGAATTGTAATATCCTTTGAAATATTTGTACTCTTAAAATCTAAAAGATCCCATATCTTTGTGTTGAAATCTAGTAAGCCCTTTTCTACTAATTGTGCAATTGCTACTGCGGTAAACATTTTAGATACTGAAGCAGTTCTAAATTTTGTTTGCATAGTATTTGGAACTTTCCAGCTTTTATTTGCATAACCACCTTCATAAGAAAATAGAGTTTCATTATTTTTCTTTACTAAAACGACTCCACTAAATGCTTTTAAAAGTTCGTTTTTTAATAATTGATTAAATATTTCTTTTTTCATACTATATCCCCCATTTATATTATTTTTATCATTTTTTCAGTGTTTGGACTGTTAGAATTCCTATTAAATCATTTCAACACCTCATTTTTAGTTATTATTATCCATAGTGAATATATTGATTTACTATAAATTGAAAAATAATAAAAGCATAAATAAATTTTTATACGAAATTATTTCCGATAATAAGGGGATATTTCCATTGCTTCGAACAATGTATATTTTATAAGAAATTCTCTATTAAATTAGCATATCCTGTTATTTTTAATATTATTTTAAAGTAATTAAAAATAAACATCGAGGAATCATATAGAAGATGATTTAGAGAAAGTCCAAGTCTTCTACTACCGCTACCGAAGAATTGGACTTAGCTGAATGACTCTACAATCAATTTTTATTTATAAAGTTATGAATAGGAATAAATGGTTTGCCCAATTCCTATAAAGTACTCACTTTCCCGAATGATGTGATTAATAACAACGATTGCTGTTTTATTATTTTTTACTGCATTGCTTTCCTTTAGTATTTTATATAATAAATCAACAAACCTTTGACTTTCCTGTATACAAAAAAGAATAAAAGCTATCATTTTCTGCATTAACGTGAGTAATAGTGAGAAAATATTAATTTATAATGGGAGTGATAAATAGATGTTTACTACCAAACTTATCATTTGGCTTTCCTACACCATGATCAAACCGAAAAATTTTCACACTTACAACTCCTCAAACATTATTTCTTTATTCAATTTATCTGCTCCTCTTTAATTGCCTCATAAGCATCGTCAATTCCATTTATATAATGATCGAAGGATTGAATGATAGGTACATCAGGAATAAATGCTTCTTTGTATTTGCTAGATAGATCGAAATATTTTGTAGAATAGGAGATTTGTAATTTTGAGTTTGGTAAAGTTAATGGCTTTATTTCTCCATAACTATTCACATTTCCCCCAGTAGGTTCGCCATAAACCTTCGCCTGTAATTTTTCCTTTAAATCCACTACTGCATACACGCCAGAGGAAAAAGTATTTCTTCCAATAATCACATATATTCTGCTATTTAATTTATCGATATTCTTCAACTTAGATACTAAAGATGTCATTAATTGAGAACTACCACCAGTATTATTTCTTAAATCTATCACTAGCTTTTCTACATCATTATTATTTATTTGATTAATTAATGCTTTTGAAAAGTCTTCGAAATTAGGAATGCTCTCATAATCGTATCCAAGTTTAGCTATTTTTTCAGGAAAAAGTTCCGCTACTTTCTTTGCTACATTTTTATCTATACATTGGTTATATTGAAAATATAGTATCTTATCTTCTTCCACGTATTTTGACCAAAAATGTTGATGATTATATGGATTTTCTGTATCATATTGAAGCCTAACTGGCTTTATTGGCATTAAATCTTGTACCGATATTTGCTTTATGTCCGTTAATTCTTTAGGCTTCAATATTATCTTCGATACATTTCTATGATTATCAAGAAAATGAAATTCAGCTTTATCTTCTTTAGCATAATTCAATAATTTTAATAGGTCTGGCATAATGATGTACTTAACATTAACTGCTTTAAGCCATTGCTCATTTTCATGGGAAATAAGTAGGTTTATTTCCTTCATTATTTCATCAACATCAACACAGTTAATCCTTATTAATCTTTTCCCTAAGATATTTTCATATTGTTTATCTGTTCCAATTACTCTCAATTCATCCTCAAACCATTCCATTTCTAACGGATAGAAAAATTGATTTTCATTAAATTCTAGGTTAACCGAAGTATGTGCGTCACCAATCATTGAAATAATATGAGCCAATTTAACCTTGATTTGATTATTATCTAGGTTTGAAGTACTATTCCTTACATGTAAAAGTATGCAACTTTTAGATTTAACTATTATTACATATAACAACAATTAATTCCCGCTTATAAAGGCAAGCCCGTTAATTATTCCTTTTACTCAAATAAAGACTATAAATTAATGTAATTAGATAAAATAACGAAATTATTACTGAAAATATTCCGTAATTCACTCCCAATAATAGATTCAAACCAAAAAATGGTGTGATGAACAATATATATAGAATAATCGAAAAATCTCTGATAAATCCTAAAATAATAAATTCAAATGTAATATAGCTTATTATTCCACTTAAAAAACCGCCAAGTAAAAAAATCTTAAAAAAGTTTTTTTGCTTTAACCATTTAAAATTAAAGAATACACTAATAAGAAGTAATGAAGATGTAATTAAATTTAATAAAGAAATATTTGTATCAGGATATTTAATTGATTCGAAGAAGTTAGTTCTTAATGCCAAAAAGTATAGTATTACAATGTAGATTATAGGTTTTTTCATTATTCTAATCTCCTCTAAGATAAAAATTAAGTTATCTATAAAAAATAACTCATATCTAAATTTATCTTTCTGATAAAAAAGAAACATAAAAAGATAAAATTAAATATTTTAGCAAAAGCAATCAGACGATTTTCTTCTCTGAAACCAAGTTTTATATGAAAATGATAACTTTCCATATTATCCATCTCTATATCACTAGCAAATTCAGTACATCCTTTCATTTTTGACCACTGTTCACATTCAGATACTAATTTTCGTCCTATCCCATTCCTCTATAATCCTTTACTATATATATGCCTTCAAGGTAACCAACCGAACTACTTTTTGTGCCCTATACATAATCAAATCTAAGCTAACATTGTGCAAATCCTATAAATTTATTATTTTCTTTTGCTAGAAATATTGCACTGTTATCATATATTAAAAATCATCAAAGAGATCCTCGTTAGCTACCAGCTTAGTTTATAATTGTCATTAATTTAATGTATGTATTCAGAAATTAACCTTCTTCAAACCAAGATTAATCACCTTTACTTCCCTACCCTATAACCTTCAAAAAGCCTTCCCCCATATTTATTCAGCTCTTTTGTGACAAAATCAATAAAAAATTGTTTGTCATTCTCTTTATAGAATGTATTCATCGCATCTATTAGCCCAATATAAAGTTCTTCATCTAACTTCTTCAATAATTTAGGTAACCACTTTCCTCTTCCCATCCAATGTCCACGATTTACAAGAATAAAATTAATGATTTTTTCAGATAGCTCATTGATGATAAATAACTCTTCTTCATAAACCTCTGCTCCAATCAAGTCATCTAACATATCTGTTATAGCATATCGTTGACTTGCTATTTCTTGACTACTAAATGGTTCAGGAACTTTTTCCAGTATATCATTTGCTATTTTTTTAATTTCAGTCGCTAAGCCTAAATCATCCTTTAACATTATTCCTTCCGAGCACATTTTAGGTAATGATGGGCGTCTACGTTTTGCATCGTTATTAAAGTATTCCTTATACGAATCCACTGTATGTATAAACGCTTCAATTGGCCACCCATATTGATAAAATGACTCTCGATAAGGATTATCAATATGCTTGTCAATGATAAATATATCTAAATCTGATGTGATTGTTGCTTCATCTCTAACCACACTACCTGCTACAAGAGCAAATGAACATTCGCTAAAATGACTTTGTATAAACTTTTTTCCTGCATTGAGATAGTCCATAGTAAATCTTCCTTTCAATCATTCAACCTCTCATATCTTCTCTCAAAATTCCCATAATTACTTCATCATGATATTTCCCATCCTTAAAGATTTCCTTTCTTAAAGTCCCTTCTGTTTTAAAACCGCATTTTTCATAGCTTCGTATCGCCCTTTGATTAAAGGAAAAAACCTGAAGCTTGACCTTATGAATATTGAGTTGATCAAAAATAAAGGAGACCAAAACCTTCATTGCGTCAGTACCATAACCTTTTCCCCAGTAATTTTTATCGCCGATAAAAATACCAACCATAGCAACGCTATTCTTCCAATCTATTTTATTAACTCCACAGCCGCCAATATATTTACTCTCTTCCAATGTTTCAATAGCAAAACTATAATTATCTTTCGACGCTGAGTTACTTTCAAACCATTTCATTTCATCTTCATAGGTATAGGGATATGGAATTCCTGGATTTAGTAATCTCTTTACCTCATAATCGTTAATATAAGCTTGTGCTAATTGAATGTCTTCTCTTCGATATTCTCTTAATCTTACTTTCTCTCCAGTCAACATTTCTAATCCCTCACATTCTTTTTTAATAGTTTTTTTAGCCTTTACCAAGATGGATTCTCCTTTAAAAAGATTTCGTCGTTTTTCTTTATATCAAATAATATTCCACTTTCTACATTAGACCTACTACAATGGCAAATTGGCAATTATTTATCAGCTTTTATAAAATAACCACTTTTATACCAATCTAGTATTTCTAATTCTACCTTCCATTTTCTTTGCTTTAATTCTTCCACTATTTTATAAGGGGATAAGTTATTTTTCATTCTTTTATTGCCATTTATAAACCATCCCATCTGTCTAAGACCTTTTCGTGCGATGGTTGTAACATCATTAAAATATTTTTCTGGATCTTCCATAAACATAAATACATCTCTGTTAACGATATAATCAATACTCTGCGCTTCAAAGGTTTCTGAAATATCTTTAACATCTAAACATTTAAATTTTACATTTTTGTTCATATCTACTAATTTATTGATTTCAATTTCACTTTGGTTATCAATATCTATGGCATAGACTTTATTTACGTTTTGTTTATCTATTAATTGCTGGGTAAGAAAACCTCCTCCACTGCCAATATCTAATATTGTACCCTCTACATCATTGAAAAAATGATATATTTTCTTGTTATAAAAAGCTTCAGCAGCTAAATGATCGATTTCTAATTGCCTATTACATTTGCTACATTTTATTTTTATCTTATAGTCTGTTTCATTCCACGGATGAAATTGATTTTGAAGAACATAATTTTCTTCTCCACAAGTACATTTAGTTCCCCAAATAACATAGTTGTGTTCAGGAAATATCTGCATAGTTTTACTCCTTTTATTTACCACTTAATAACTAGATTCATAATTTTTCAAATCATTCTCAGTAATTCCTTTTTGTTTTCCTTCTACCGTTAATCTGTATTCAAATTGCATGATTTCATTATGAGCAAAATAAATATATTCTACATACGGCTCATTTTCAAAAATAACCACTGCATAAAACGGTGTTAATTCATTACCCCAACCACTTTGTACGAACTTAATTTCCTCTTTCTTATAACCTTTAGCCTCAATGAGATAAGTAATTACTTTGTTTTTATAGATAATTTTATTTGTTTCTACATATATGAGAGGTGAAATGAACATTCCAATAACGAAAATCAATATAATCACTATTATCGCTTTTTTAGTTCCACTCATATTGATTCTCCTTTGATAAGATTAATATTTTTTCCGTTTATTCATTACATCAATAATGATTGCTTCTATGATGGAAACTAAGAATGTGATAGTAAGTAATATAATAAATAACATATCAAGTATTCCTTCATAACCAATGGAAATAAACTTCATTTTTATGAAAAAGAACCCTATTCCAAGTAAAGAGGCAACTGCAGGAATATATTTTAGAAATCTACTATATTTCCTATGTCCCAATTTATATGTTAATAACGAAACTATTCCTACTAGAACAATTACAATGATAATAGCAGTTTGAAATTCCATATAAATCCTCCTCACTTGTCTATAACTTTCCATGGTGCTTAGCAGATTAGCTTCTGATTGCTCAATGTTTGTGATTATGAAATAGCTTAAAATCTGTAATATTTGATAACTCTTGTCAACAGTCATTTTACCAACTGCTTGAGGCCCAAATATTAAAACAAACTTCATAAATATTCACCTCTGGAATCTTCTAATGGAATATTGTAATTAGTTCTCATCAAAATAATGCTTTAACCATACATTAGGCTCAATATAAACACCTGTATTTGTCTCGCAATTTATCTCTATCGGTACTAGACCCTCATTTATTACATATTTCCCAGAAGAGAGCAACTTCATATCTGTCCATGCTAATTATCACCCTCTCTTTGAGAAGGATTGCATTATTTTTCTTTTATCCCAAATCCAATCCATCTACCATCAATATCTTCAACAACGAATTCTTTATTGTGATAATCTGTGTTAAATAAAGGTCGAACAACATTAGCCCCAGCCTCAATAAAATATCATCATATCCATACCCGTACAATTTACGATTTGGTATAACTTCTTGAGTCTTTGAAATGGTTATAAAGTCTATTAATCTCTTAGCTATTCATCTTCTCGAATGTTTTGGATGAACCATTAAGCGATGTATATCTACTATATTTTTTTACTTTATTTATTCTTTAAAATAATATTACCTGGAGTTGCCATCTACTCCTTTTTCATGAAAATACGCTTTTATTATCTCAATGTCCTCTTTAGCAATTGAATAATGCTCATTCCTGTAGATAATTTTGTTATTAGCTAGATCAATTGTTATACTTTCACTTGGCCCTTCTTCAGTTAAATAAATAGATATATTAATAGAATCTTCCTTACGGGTTTGTGCATTATGAAATCCATTACGGATAGCATTATCTAAAAGTAAAGTTAACTCCTCCACGTATGTATTTGGTAGCCACTTTCCTTCTCCTGTTTCATCAATAAACCAGACACCCGCACGGCCATTATGTATTTGCCAAGGAGAAAATAAATTTGGTGTTATTAGCTGACCTAAAGATTCCTTTATATGATTAATTTCATTATTCAAAAGTTCAAGTTTTATTTCATATTCCTGTTTATTTTCAGTGCTTCTTTGCAGCGTTTCCATCTTCAATTCAATATTTTTTATTGCTTCCCATAAACGCTTAGGATCCTTGCTGTCATTTTTTACGTTCTGAATATTAATTTTCTCTTCTTGAGTAAAGAATATTTGGCTGACAATAATTAAAAAGATCAAAATAATTAATATAAGGATTAGCCATTTAAAGTATTTATTTTGCTTTTCAAGTCTAATCAATCGGTTTTCAATATCGTAATCTAGCATACAACCAACTCCTTAAATACTGCCTAAATCCGGTAAGTGAACTCGTTCAAGCTAGCTGAACATCGGGGAATCAGATGAGGAGTCTACCACATCTTATTTATTTCACTTCTTTATGCATGGGATAAAACAGGAAACATCATTTTTCTATCACTAAATATTTCTAATCTATTTTTCATTACAAAAAGAGTTGTATCTTCTTCTTTCAATAATGTAATATCAAATGAGGTTGTATCTTTAGGAGTAAATCCCAATACTATTTTCTTTATCTCCTTACTTACTATTGCTGCAATAATATCATCTAGCGGAACATCTTTCATGCTAAATACATCGTATAAATATAATATGCTATCATCAAAATCCGCTATAACAATTACATCAAGCGCTTTAATATAATAAACACTTTGAGCCATAAATGATGTACAATAAAACATCACTAAAGAAGCATTTCCTTGCATAGATAACTGCGAATAGCTCTTTGAACTATTGATCATATTTACAAGAAAGCTTCTATTATTTGCTGATGACATATCTAATTTAGTAAGATTTGTTGCATCGATATCAGTTAATATTTCTCTTGAGTGTTGATACTCCGTTGCAGGAACAAAGCCAAACTTAGGATAAAAATCAAGAACACTATCATTGGCAAAAAGATAGATTAAATCAGAATTATCGTCCCAATCCTCTAAGACCTTTTCCATAAGGAATCTGTTAAAACCTTGATTACGGTAATTTTCATCAGTCATCACCGTACCAATTTGGATATACCTTTTCTTTTCTCCCCTATCTAAAAATTCAATGACATTTATAGATATATTGGACACAATATGTTCCCCGTCAAAAAGTGCATAAGGAATATAGCGATCCTGCCAATAGCCATTTTGATACCATTCTTCAAAATCAAAGCCAAAGGTTTTTCTTGTTAAATCATTAAAGCTATTCCTTAATGCATCATTATCTTTGAAATTAACTATATATCTATACGTTTTTCCGTTCACATTAACATATTCCATAATTAAACTCCCTAGTCACTATATTATTTTCTTCTTAATATTCTATATCTAATGTTTTCATCTATAAAATTCACTTTTTAAAATACTCATTCTTAAACGGTCAATAAACTCGCCATTTCTTAACCTATCTTGCCTTAAAATTCCTTCCTCTACATAACCTATTTTCTTATATGACTTTATTGCCCTTTCGTTATCTACTTCAACCCGTAACCATATCTTGTTCAAATTCAGTTTATCAAATCCGTACTTTAACATTTCTACCATTGCTGCTAAGCCATACCCTTTATCCCAGTAGTTTTTATCTCCTATTGCGATTCCCAATTCTGCGTGCTTGTTTAATTTATCTATATTTTTCAAATCAATCCAACCTATATGTTTTCCTTCTCCCGTTACAATAGCTTTTTGTTCATAGCCATTTGTACGATTGATACACATGTTAATCCAATTCAGTGTTTCTTCTCGACTGAATGGAGGATATTTATCGGGCATATTCAGATGCTTTATCACTTCTTTATCTAGAGACCATTGAAAACGGTCTTCTGCGTCCTCTAAAGTTAAATCTCTTAATATAACTTTTGGTATTGTGTCCATGTTCATTTACTGTTTTAACTCCTTTAATCAATAGAAATTCTCCAAAATTTAGTGTTGTCCTTTTTATTTTTTCTGATTATTCATTACCATTTTTCTAACGAACGAGTATCCCCGACATCATTACTAAACTTTATTGTTTTATCAGCTATTAAATCCCAATTCCATGATCTCATTCTTTCTACAAATATCCCTCTATTAAAAGTTTTTCCGATATCATTAATATCAATCCACTCATATCCGTCATGTTCTTCCGATATTCTGATCTCACCTGTAATAATCTCACTATGATAGATGACACCAGTGATTTGAAAGGATTCATCACGTTTATAATTCCACGTATCAATTAGTTTAATGGGTCGTATCTCAACCCCTAATTCCTCTCTTATTTCTCGAGTTAGCGTATCTTCAGCTGTTTCTCCAAATTCCATTCTCCCTCCAGGTAAATCCCAGTATTTCACTCCATTGTCTATGGTGTACATCGCTAAGAATTTATTATTTTTTAGTATCAAAGCCTTTGTAGAGAAGAAAAATTGTCTATCCATTTTTTATACCTCCAGTTTGTAACAATCCCCATACATTACCGAAAGGATCGATTAGTTGACATACCCATACCTTATCTACTCCAAAAATTGGGCCGCGAAAAATTCGACACCCATGGGATTCGAAATGAGCAATAGCCTAATATTTCTTTCAAAATACTCCCTCCATTCTTATTATTATTAGTAGTATACGAGTATTCATCAATTATTTAGCCTTTGTAATAATACTTTTTTTAATTGCGGAATAGTATCAATATTAATATAAGACTGAGGAGCAGTGAAGTTATATATAGCCTTAAGCTCTTCAAATGGTAATGGTTTGATTT
>JAENYW010000028.1 GCA_016841555.1 Tepidibacillus decaturensis | reverse complement strand
GTTATTCCTACTGATGTTGGCGTATAGGAGTAATTCACATTGGCTCCAACCGCAGTCGCACCGTTAATTGAAACTTTATAGGATAGTGGATCATTGTCAGCATCCTCAAAGATCGTCAAAAGATCTAGGCTATATGCATTGTTCACTGTGACATTAGCTGATGAGGATGCCGGTACTTCTGCCTTGCGGTTGGGTACGGTGTTTGGCTTTGCTCCCAGCGTAAAATTAACCGTATAGGTTTCTTTCGTCGTGTTATCCTCTGCGGTGACCTCTACAGTGGCACTGCCAGGCAGGCTTACAGCCTGTGTGATGCTTACAGCGGCTTTTGAATCATTGGCTGTCGCTCCAACTGTTGCAGCGGCACTGCCAAGTTGAGTACCATAAGGCAGCTCTACATTATAGGTGTAGGTACTGGCAGCAAAGCTACTCACTGTATGACCACCTATCGTCAAATCACTCAAGGAGGCATCGGTTGCTGGCAAATAATTGTTCACAACGTTTACCGTCAAGCTGACAGTAACGCCAGTGTCAAAGGTAATCTCAAATTCTACCGTATCACCTTCTGAAAAACCTTGAGCAGACAGATAATCATCTTTTATTGTTAGATCATTTCCTGTAATGGTATAGTCATCGGATAGTGTCAAATGATCCGATCCGTAAACCACATCGGTAACTGACTGGGCCCTATTCCACGTGATGGTTGTACTGACATCACTAGGACTATTCAAATCATAGCTAACGCTGATTGGGCTAATAGTAGGAGGCGTCGTATCGGTGATGACGTTTGCCACCAGGTTCCTGTCTGAAGTTTCCATCGTGAAGGTATATGCTGCGCCGGTACTTACTTCAACGCCTTCCTCCGTCCAGTTTACAAAGCTGTAGCCGCTGCTTGGCTCAGCTGTTACGGTTACCGAATCTCCTTCGCTATATGTGCCGTCTCCGCTAACTGTGCCACCTACCTCCGGACTTGCCGATACCGTCACATTATACGATACAGGATCAAGTTTCAGCACTGTCAGGTTAAATTCTTTTGTATCACTTCCTCCGTTATTATATACAGTTGCCGTTACCGTTACATTTGCATCACCATCCCCATACGCTGGACGTGTTACTATGCCGTTGTTACTGACAACCGCTGTATTGCTTGATACCCATGAGATGGTTGAGCCATATACCGCACCGGTTACCGGAAGCTCTAGGTTTTGCGTGACTGCACTCGCACTGTCCCCTGCCGCAAAGCCAATTTCAAGGGCTGCCTTGTCTGCCGCCACTTTTTCAGTATCTATACCTCCGGTGTATTTGAAGTGGGCAACAATTTCTGCATTTCCAGTTCCGTAACCGGTGCCTATGATGGTAAATCTGGTGCTGGCAGAGTTTGCATCTAAGATGGTCCCTGGTCCGGTTACGGTCCATTTGTCAAAAACGAAATTTGTTGAGGGTCTGGCGACAAGATCAATCTCCGCGCCCTGCATATGCTGTCCGAAGCTGCCTGAGATAATGCTGCCGCCCGCTAGTGCAAATATATTCAGTGAAGAGTAATAAGCCGAATAAGGTTCCGGAAAAACCGCCGTTATCACTCCTGAATTGGCTGCATTGGTCGTAGACTGGGCGCCTGACACCGTAAAGAAGTTTTCCTTCACGCCTTCCAGGGTGAAGCCCTCCTTCGGATACAGGGTGATGATCGCCGTGTAAACTGTATTCGCTTCAAATGTAGACCCCTCAGGCAAGTCTGGACTCCATTCAATGTAGCCTCTGTACTGTGACGTTTCGTATGTCGCTCTGGAAGCCATCGAAGAATTGCTTTTCGGCATGCGTATCCCGCCGATAAGCGGATAATCGATTGTTTTCTTTCCTGTAGACTTATTGATAAAATTGGCAGTAAGGTTTCTATCCGATGCACCCAGCGTGAAGGTATATTCTTCATCGGTGCATACCGGACTGTTGTTTTCGATCCACTTGTCAAAAACATAGCCTTCTTCTGCCACCGCCTTCACAGCCACAATCGACCCTTGTGCATACGCACCTCCTCCGCTTATGGTGCCGCCGGCAACATCATTTGCCGACACATTGACCTGGTGAATCGGTGCCACTGCCTGCCACTGGGCATACAGCACAACCTCGTCAAAGCTTATGGCTATCTTATCCCCTTCCACATAGCTTGTACCGCTGCCATCTGCCTTGGTGTTCCAGCCGCTGAAGGTGTAGCCACTTCGGGTCAGGCTGCCTATGCCAAGGACCGTCGCACTTTGTCCGTAGACGTAGTTTGTGACATCCAAAGGTATACTGCCGCCAGTGATTCCGTTGCCGTTGTAAACCACACCGTAGTATGGTCGGATTTTTCTAAAGCCTTCATTTGTTGCAACATAAATAATCCCTTCGCTGTCCACTCCAATACCAGTGCAGCTGGGAAAATTGCCGTTCTCTGTGTATCTGCCACTGCTGTCCATGGAATCCAGTATGATTGTTTTCCCATCTGTAGTAATTTTCTTTACTGCATGGACAGCCGTGTCATACGCATAGACACTGCCGTTAACATCTACTGCAATGTATGAGAAGTTGTCACCCCTTATTATGTCGGTGATGGTTTTTCCGTCGGGGCTTATTTTTTTCACCCCGCCATTGCTGTTGGCTGTCACATAGACATACCCACTGCCGTCCACCGCAACCCCGTTAGGGGTAAAGCCCTCAGCAAATATACTGACATCACCCTCTGGACTTATTTTTTTAACCATGTTATTTCCGGTATCAGCAACATAGACATTCCCGTCGCTGTCCACTATAATGTCCTGTGGTTTGTTAAAGCCTGTGGTTAAACTTATGGTGCCATCCGGCAAGATTTTCCCAACAGTATTGATAGAAGCTAAAGCATAAACATTTCCACTATTGTCTCCGGCAATTTCTGGACGCACGTAAATTTCATAAGGATCAAGATCTCTAACATCAAAATCTATGTGGCGTGCCTTACCATCCGGCGTAAATATATAGGCCCAAGCATTTTTAGTCATAACATAGATATTATCACGTCCGTCCACCGACAGGCCTGCAAAAGCACCATCATATAAAGCCAAAGGGTATACCGTACCGTCCTGATAAATTCTATAAGTGGCGCCATCCCCAAAGCTATCTGCAGCGTAAAAATCGCCGTTATCGTCCATCCATAAGGATGATTTAAGACTTATAAATCCCCCTGCCAGTGTGGTGTCTGTGTACCCCCCTGAACCGTCCGGGCTGAATTTAATTAACCTATCATTTGAAGCAACATAAACATTTCCGCTGCCGTCTACAACAGTGCCACCAAGCCATTGATAATCCGAGGCAATGCGAATAGCTTCTCCTTCCGGCGTTACCTTTTCCAAATACGCGGCGCCGTTATAAGAAGGGTGATTATAGGTCCGATAGGTATTCCCGCTGCTGTCCATTGCCTGGTTTACAAATTGAATATCATCCATGCTGTCTAACTTCGTTAACTGTCCGTCCATGTTGACTCTATATTGGTCTAAACCATCAACTATATAGACATTTCCGCTGATGTCAGTTCTAAGTTTCGGCTCAGTACCTGATGCCACTATAGTTACTCTGCCCTCCGTATCCATTTTCCTGATATAGCCGGTATCCTCTATATAAATGTTTCCACTGCTGTCTGCAACCATATGATCATAAGCATTGCCCTGAAAATAACTACGGTAATTAGGAATATATTCACTGATCCCCAGAGTCGCACTTTTCGTAATGGTTTTACCGCTTCCGTCGGTCACCGTTACAGTGTAGGTTCCGCAGTCCTCTCTCTGGACATCTGGTATCGTCAGTACATCCCAGTTATTAGAAATTAAAAGGAAATCCTCTTCTTGAAAGACACGCACGATTTTTCCGTCTTCCTCCCTCTTCCATGTAAAAATGTAGGGTGGCACGCCCATATAGGTTTCAACTCTAAAGGATGTCGTATCTCCGATCCCTACGATATGTGACAGCGGCGGAGTTCTCACTTCCAGGGGCTTGAACATATAGATCTCCCCTACAGTCTGTGCCGTGACCCTATCAAGTAGAACGGTTACATTGTCTTCTGTTACTGTCACGTTGGGTATGATCTTAGTCACGAATCCTTCTTTACTTAAGGTCACCGTGTAACCCGTTCCTGCGGGTACCCCTGTAATTTCAAATCTCCCATTCCCCCCTCCCGTCATTGCGCTATACTCTGTTCCATCTACAGTAACACTCGCCTTGATGCCATCCTCAGGTGGAGAACCCGCTATGTATACTCTCCCCTGAATGAAGCCTGTGCCCGCTGCATATACATTCGCTGTGGGAAGGTATCCCATCACCAGTATCAGGCCCAGTACCAGGGATATTATTCTTGACGGTAAATTATGTTTCTTCTCTTTCATATGATATCATCCTTTCCTTAAATCACTATTCCTTTCTATTAGAATAAATTAATATGTAAGAATTGACATCATACTTAGGTATGACAAAAAAAAGATATGTACGTAAATTGTACATATCTTTCCCCACCTATTCCAGCAATCCAGTTTCATGTATCAGTTTGATACATTGGGCTCGGTTTTTAACCCCCAGCTTGCTGTAAATACTCCCGATATGCGATTTGACCGTTGTGAGGCTGATTCCCAATTTTGTACTGATTTCCTTATTGGTATTAGCCTCAAACAGTAATTCCAGTACTTTTTCCTCCTGTGCTGTTAAAAGATTTTTCTTTCTATTACTTTCATCCGTATTAGTAGTCATTGTTACTGTTGATAGATTTCCTCTCATCTGGAATAATAAATTTCTGGCAAAGGCTATTAATTCCTTCCTAGAGGGATCATCTAGCCGCTTCCTTCGCGGTATCGTGTAATATCCTAATAAATCAGCCATTGGTTCAAGTTCATCCAGATAGCTACGGATATAGCCTTCTTTCATTCCTATGCTTAGAGATCTCTCCAAATAATGAACGGCTTTGGACATTCTATTATTTTGATATGCTAGTATCGCTAAAAGATTTAATATCTCTACTGTGCTATGGTGCCTTTCATTGTCTTCTGTAAAGGAAAGGAGTCTTTGCAGCAGTAAGCTTGCATCCTGCAGACGATTTTTTGCCATCAGTGCCCTAGAATAGACGATTAATTCATATTCCTTGATACTGTTCATTTCCGTGAAGAGATTAAGCTTACTGGATACGAACCATTCCTCTACTTTGACTGTATCCCCCATATCCATATATAAACGACAGCGAAAGGCTTTCATCAAGTAAAACCAGTGCGCTGTGCCGTAGCTTTGAAGCATTTTTTCACTTGCGTCAAGAGCTTCAAAAGCTCCCTGCATATCCCCCTGAGCTCTTTTTATCCGCGAAATATCTACCATGGCAGGAACGAGCGCTCCCATAGAATTGGCTTCTCGCGCCTCTTCTATCGCCTTTAGAAGATAGGACAAAGCCTCTTCCAACTGGTTATTTTCATAAAAGTATTCGCCAATCCCTAACGGTGCATACCCTGGATTTTTCGAAATCATTCTCCTATATCCTTCGATAAGCTTGTCATATTTGTCCCAAGCTTCTCTATCCAACTTTAATAAACCTGTAGCGGGACACCGGTAGAAGTAGATATCTGCAATATTGAAGTCATTATATTCAGGCATTTTATAGTATTTACCCACGTCCGTCTCAGTTGCTAAAAAAAGTAGTGACGCAAACTCTATATTGCCTTCCCGCAGCAACAGATTTGCCTCGACCATTGTGCATGCTGTGCGGCTATAGCTGATCCATTCAGGGCTTGAGGAATATTGTTCATTGTCTTGCAAGGCTTTCATCCTGTCAATCCATTGCCGTGACAAATCATACCGTCTGATTTCCGTATAATACAGCACGTATATTGTCGCAACTTTAAAGCTGTTATCCTTCATCTCTTCTGGTAGCCGTTTTATCCACGATAGCAGGGTACCAAAATCTTTTTTATGGATCAGATGGTCAATCTGGTACTCTATTATTTCAATTGCTTCCAAATAGGAACCAGCGTTCAAAAAGAGTTCAACCGCTTCCGACAGGAAGTCGTGCTGTAGGAACCAGTGAGCAGCTCTTATATATAAGCTTGGAATTTGCTCTGGTGAAGTTTCCAAGAGGAGCTTGTACAAAAGGTTTTTAAACAAAGGGTGATATCTGTACCCCTGTCCCTGATTGTCCACAGTAGTAAGGAAGCCGTTTCCTTCGCTGATTTCCTTCAACATCTGGCTTCCATTATCATCTCCTGTGACTGCATCGCACAGATCCGCAGAAAGTGTATTAAGGATAGATGTTTTCACTGCAAAGATCCGTTTTTCCTGCCGCCAAGTGCCGATGACCTCATCCTTAAGATATTGTTCTATATCACGGCTGGATCGAGGAAGTGCATGAATAACGTCATTTCTCCCGATCGCATCCTCCATGGACATGGCTACTGCAACCAGCGCAGCAGCCCATCCTTCCGTATAGGTCTCCACCTTTTTTACATCATCGTTCTCAAGCGTATAACCCCTTGCCTGATAAAATCGGAAAATCTCTTCCTTTTCAAAGCGTAGATCTTTTTCGTCCAGCTTCTTTATCTGCCATTTGATCCTATGCCTAGCCAGATCAAGCTCAGGCTCCGTTCGGCTGATAAAAACCAGATGCATGTTTGCGGGAAGATAGTCGATCAGGTAGGATAGTCCTTGTAAAATAGAAGGGTCGGTAATCAAATGAAGATTATCCAGCACGAGCAGGAAGTCAGACTGAACCTCTGAAAGCTGATCAATCAGAATGTTGATATGAATATTTGCTTTCAACAACTCATGAGAGGAAAAAACATATTCCGTTTCTTTACTAAGACCGTTTACAATGCCATCTAAAGCTGCAGATACATACCGCCAAAACACCATAGGGTTATTGTCGTAGGAATCCAATGACACCCATGCCGCAGGCAAACCGGATTTACCTAGCCAGTCCAGTACGGTAGTAGTCTTACCATAGCCCGCAGGAGCCACTACTAAAGTAAGCTTGCTAGTCAATGATTGTTCCAATCTCTGGTGCAAGCGATGGCGGCAAATCAAGTATGGATTCACTCCCGGCTTACTATATTTCGTTCCAATCAATTCAGTTTTGGATGTGATTCCTGCCATCATTGACATTGCACCTCACTTGATATCTCCCGAACTCTGATATTCTATATTTAATATACATAAAATTATGCATATATTACTCTATATTCTTCAATGATATACTATTTCCTGCTAAAATTCATTATGACATAATATCCAATTTCTATTGGAGTGCACAAAAAATAGAAGTCAGCAGCTATACCAACTTCATGTTTAAATACTATAAATATATTGCCCTATCAATCATGTATTATCTTGCATCATAATAATACTAATTTTTAAATACCAACCTTTACTACTTTAATATATAAAGTCCACTCCCTATTTATTATCTATTTTAATTTTTTTAAAGTGAATGATTTTTTTTAATATTGACTTCCCTATTTTTGTGCACGTCATGTGCTTCAAAACTCCATCTGAATAATTCTCGCTTTATTACTCAGGAAATAGCTTTCTAGCACGAAACCGTGAAAGTATTCCGTGAGTAGGAGAAAAAATAAATGCTAGTAAAAATAAAATCCCTGTCACTGTTGTCATAGCTCCAGCTATCGACGCATCTAATAGTATAGCTAGGAAATAACCTAAAACAGCACTTAATACACCGAAAAAACTACTTAATCCTAGCATAGTAGATAAACGATCCATTAATAAATAAGCTGTTGCGCCAGGCACAATTAACATCGCAACCACTAAAATAGCTCCAACACTTTCAAAGGAGACAACTGTATTTAATGATACTAATCCCATCAATACATAGTGGAGGATAGTAACTGGTATTCCCAATGAGATAGCCATCGATGGGTCAAAGGAAGAAATTTTAAACTCTTTATATAAAGAACCAATTACAATAAGACTTAATAGAAAAGCTCCTCCTACCATCCAAACGGCTTGTGGTCCTAAAAATAATAGTTCGAAGCTTAGTAAGGTTCATTCCTTTCATCAATAAACCCCGTTTTGGTGCAAAGATGATGGAAATAATAAATAACGCTGTTGCTACTAAAACAATGACAGGTCCAGTAGGAAGATTATTGGTGACAGTACTCATAAAAGCTCCTGAAGTTGCTCCAAATAACCCTGATAAAAGAATCATGTAATCTAATTCATGAACTATTTGAAGTTCATCTTTTTCAATACAACTAAAATCTATAGCTTCTTCTTAAAATATTATTTGTCCTTCTTATACTGTTTTTTCTTTTTTAGTTATTACTTGTCTTTCTAATTGATTTTCATGTCCTATCAATAATTTTCTTCTTAATTTAAGTAGTGTTGAAATGGTCATTAATTGAATCATTACTATAGGAATCATTATTAAAAAGTATGTAATAGAAAACTTAATTATAATTCCATTCTGTACTAAACCGTAATGAATGAAAAACATACCTAATACAAAAAAAGCAACCCCTGGACAAATCAACGAAAAGCTTCCTGGACTTTTTTTTAAACCATCAACATACTCACTGAAATAGTTAATTTTTACCATTACTATGTAGCCTACGATACCAAATAAAAGCTGCAAGGATATAGCAATGGATAATAAAATAAATAAAACTATAGGTGTCGGGTGCTGAATATGCAAGAAATTATGACTGACTGCAAAATATATTCGTACCGCACTAATTGTGAACAATGTAACTATTGGTATTTGTATCCAGAGACTAGGACTTCCTTCCTTAGCTACACTGTGCGATAAAATGGAATTAAAACCAAAAAGCAAAAATAGAGCTCCAAATAGGGTAGTTATTGTTCCAAATAAAATGGCTAAAAACATTGCTACTGCTGAAGTAGCAGTATGATGACTCATTGCAGCAGGGGCTGTAAAACCTACCGTTATTGTTGAAAAAGCAAATACAACAATCAACTGTGTAAAATTATTATTACTAATAAAATTAAAATCCCCATTTACCAATAACCGAATGAAATATTCAGTAAATATCTTTAACGCATACATGCCAATGGAAAGGAAAACAATAATGGCAGCAGGGAACAAATATTCAATATAGGTCCACAAATTTGGAATGAAAATGACCGATAGTACAAATAGTACATTCACACTCATCGCTAACGTTAACGGAATAGTCATTAATGTAGCTTCTCCATTACTATTTTTTAATGTTTGATAAGCCTCTGTCTTCTTAAACAATCCATATTCCCTAAAATTCCAGATCAACAATCGAATATGATGGTAAGAAAAATAAAGCATAGCAAATAATACAACCACAATCAAGTTTGACGAAATTGAAATATCATTTAACAATGCTGGAAATATAATATCATAAGTCGCCATTGGAACATTTGGAGGTTTAATCATAAAATTAAGATACATATAAAACGATACCGCTAATCCGCCATTTCCTAAGGAAGCTAAAAAGTATAGAGGAGTATATTTCTCTCCTAATGATTTAATCATGTCATTACCATTCCTTTCTTCTTCTTTTTAAAAGTAAAAATAAAGTATTTATTTTTTTATATATAATATACTATTAATACTATATAATATAGCAAATTTGTAAAAAAAAGAACCCCTTTATTAGAAATAAATGGGCATAAATTAGAAATAAGGGATAAAATCTTACTTATTAACTGCTAAATATTATTGCATAAGTGTAAAGGTGACTAATGGAAGCTTGTACTATATGTTGATACCATTACAAAAAAAAGAGCCTGTGCATATACACAAACTCGTTTATAGCATTGAGCTATTTTTTCTCTAAATGTTCAATGGTTGCTTTTGTTATCTGAATTGATTTTGTAATCGGCTTTACCATCATCCTCATAGGAAATGTCGCCATTTTAATAGGTAGTACCACTAGCTTATCTACCCCTTTTAGAGAAGGGATATGCTTTCGCTCTTGTGATGCTGAACGTTTTAATGTAGCTGTATAAGAATCGGCTTCACTTGCAGATGCTTCTTTTTGTGCATGAAGTAATTCTTCACTGATAATTTGGGATTCATCTTTTTCCATAACACTTGCACTAATAACTTCTTCTTGAAATGTTATTTGCACTTCTTTTGCTGTTTTTTCTTCTGTAGTTATCGCTTGTTCCTCTAATCGATTCTCATGTTCTGATAATAATTTTCTTCTCAATTTAAATAGGGTTGAGATAGTCATTAATTGAACCATTACTATAGGAATGAGTATTAAAAAATACGCTAAAGAAAACTTGGTTATAACCCCATTCTGTACTAAGCCGTAATGAACAAAAAACATTCCTAATACAAAGAATGCAACTCCTGGACAAATTAAAGAAAAGCTTCCAGGATTTTTTTTCGGACCATCAACATATTCGCTAAAATAATTAATTCTCTCCATTACTATATATCCCAAGATACCAAATAAAAGCTGTAGGGATATGGAAATGGATAATAGGACAAATAAAACTATAGGTGTGGGGTGCTGAATATGCAAGAAATTATGACTAATTGCAAAATAAATTCGTATCGAGCTAATAGTCAATAAAGTGATGATTGGTATCGATATCCAAAGACTAGGACTTCCTTCCTTAGCTACACTATGTGATAAAATAGAATTAAATCCAAAAAGTAAACCAAGCGCTCCAAATAGAAAGGTTATCGTCCCAAATAAAATCGCAAAAAACATTGCTATTGCTGAAGTAGTTATATGATGGCTCATTGCAGCAGGTGCTGTAAAGCCTACAGTGATTGTTGAAAAAGCAAATACAACAATCATTTGTGTAAAGCTATTATTACTAATAAAATTAAAATCTCCTTTGACCAATAACCGAATGAAATATTCAGTAAAAATTTTTAACGCATACACACCAATAGAAAGAAAAACGAAAATGGCAACAGGGAATAAATATTCAATATAAGTCCATAGATTTGGAATAAAAATAACGGCTAAAATAAAAAGTACATTAACACTCATTGCTAACGTTAATGGTATAGCCATTAATGTTGCTTCATTATTACTATTTTTCAAAGTTTGATATGCTTCTGTCTTTTTAAATAATCCATATTCTCTTAAATTCCAGACCAATAATCAAATATGATTGTAAGAAAAATAAATCATTGCTAATAATACGACTGCAATCCAGTTTGACGAAATAGAAATATCCTTTAGAAGTGCTGTAAATATAACATCATAATTTGCCATAGGAACGTTTGGAGGTTTAATCATAAAATTAAGATACATATAAAATGATACCGCTAGTCCCCCATTTCCTAAAGAAGCTAAAAAATAGAGAGGAGTATACTTCTCTCCTAATGATTTAATCATGCTGTTTACATCCCTTTCTGCATCTTTTGTATTAAACTATTAACATAATACAGTATAACAAGTTAATATAAAAAAAAGAAACCCCTTTATTAGAATAAAGGAGTTAAATATAAGAGATAGGGTATAAAAGCTTACTTATTAAATATTACACAATATACTTTTCTGCTTCAATAATTCTAGCTGCTATGTTTCGTTTGAGCTTCATTGTGTTGATTGGTGTATAACGAGTTAATTTCTTGTGAATGGATAATTGTGTTCTTAAGGTATCTCCTTCTTCCATTGTAGCTAAGGTATTTTTAGCAATGCTTGAAATTCTTTCAAATGCCTCCTGGATATATACCTGTGTCATTTCTACTTTCATATTCGCTTTTTCTACTCCCTGTTTATCAATCGCTTTTAAGGTTCGTAATACAGCACTTTCCATTGCATACAGTTCAATAATCATATCGGAAACGTTACGTAACACCTCTTGCTCACGATCCAATTTTTGTTGATATTTCTGTACAGCTAAACCAGCGATCATTAAGTGTAATTTTTTACCCATTTCTATAAGCCCTTTTTCTTGACTTAATGGTGTATCATCTGGGGTTAAAGGCATTAATCCCATTAGCTCCCTTTGGAGATTTTCAGCAGCAGATAACAGAGGCAGCTCACCCTTCATCGCTTTTTTCACCAATGTTCCTGGAATTAATAGACGGTTAATTTCATTTGTACCTTCAAATATTCGATTGATTCGAGAATCCCGATACAATCTTTCTACCTCATATTCTTGAATGAAACCATATCCTCCGTGAATTTGAACCCCTTCATCTACAACAAAACCCAGAGACTCAGAGCCAAATATTTTATTAATCGAGCATTCAATTGCATATTCTGCGATACCATTTGCTACTTTGCGTCCTTCGTCCTCTTTATCACCCTTTAGACTTTCTAAAATATCTTCAATTAAACCACCAGTACGATAAACCATTGTCTCATTGACAAAGGTGCTGATAGTCATCTCTGCTAATTTTTCTTGCATAAGCGTAAAGGTGGATAACGGCAGCTTAAACTGTGTACGTTCTTTTGCATATTTTGTCGTAACTTCAATAATACGTTTTGACGTACCTACCGTTCCTATCCCTAATTTATACCGTCCAATATTCAGAATGTTAAAGGCAATAATATGTCCTCTTCCTATTTCGCCTAATACATTTTCAACAGGTACCTTTGCATCCTCCAAAATTAATGGTCTAGTGGATGAACCACGAATACCCATCTTATTTTCTTCTGGTCCTACAGAAATACCTGAGTAATCACGCTCTACAATAAATGCGGTAAATTTATCACCATCTACCTTTGCATAGACTACAAATACATCTGCAAATCCAGCATTCGTTATAAATTGCTTCGTTCCATTTAAGATATAATGTGTACCATCCTCACTTAATACAGCAGTCGCTTTTGCTCCTAATGCATCAGATCCTGAGGTTGGCTCCGTTAACGCATATGCAGCTATCTTTTCTCCAGTAGCTAATGGAGGAAGATATTTTTGGCGTTGCTCTTCATTACCAAAAAATACGATTGGTAATGTGCCGATTCCAACATGGGCACCATGGGTTAATGCGAAAGAACCTGCTTTTGATATGTTTTCTGTAATTAATGAGGAGCTTATTTTATCTAAACCAACCCCACCATATTCCTCCGGTACATCAGCACCAAGTAAACCTAACTCCCCAGCTTCCTTCAGCTTTTGTACCACTAAATCGAAATTTTTATGCTCAAATTCCTCTACATTTGGTAGGATTTCACCTTCAACAAAATCCCACGTTGTTTTTGCTATCATGATATGTTCATCTGTAAAATCCTCAGGAGTATAAATATCCTCTGGCTGCACATCTTCAATCAGAAAAGCTCCACCTTTTATCAACTTTTTCTCTTCCATACACTTTCCCCTCCATCTATTTTTTCATATAAACATTAAACATTTAGGTAAGAATATGTGTTTTGTCTAAGAAGCGACTTTTGAGAATTACCTTTCTTCAATAAATACTACCTGAGAATTTGTATTTCGCTTAAGCAGTGACTTTTGGGAGTCACTTTCTTACAATCGGTTTTATTCAAAAGAAGTGGTAATTTGTATATTGCATAAGTGCGGCTTTCGAAGCACACGACGTGCAAGTGTCGAAAAACCACAGGACGTGATGATTGTTTTCGACGGGTAGCTGTCTTTCTTCTTTATTTACTTATTAAAAGAAAGACAGCGGACAACGTGAGTTCGTTGTAATATACAAATTTTCTTACATTAGAGCATCTCATAAATTCCTGCAGCTCCCATTCCACCACCGATACACATGGAAACCACACCATACCTTCCATTTCTTCTTTTCAACTCATGTAACAGACTTACACTCAGCTTTGCACCAGTACAACCTAATGGATGACCAAGTGCAATAGCTCCACCATTTACATTTACTTTTTCTAGATCAAGCCCTAGTTCCTTCACCACATATACAGCTTGAGAAGCAAAGGCTTCATTAATTTCAAATAAATCGATATCCTCTACGGTTAATCCAGCTTGTTTTAAGGCTTTTGGAATAGCCTCTTTAGGACCAATTCCCATAATATCAGGATCAACACCAGCTACTGCAAAGGTAACAAAGCGTGCGATTGGCTTTAATCCAAGTTCATCCGCCTTTTCTCTAGACATCACCATTACAGCAGCAGCACCATCGCTTGTTTGAGAAGAGTTCCCTGCGGTAACAGAACCATTATTACTATTAAATACAGGTCTTAGCTTAGCTAATGCTTCCATTGAAGTATTTGCCCTAACTCCCTCGTCCGTGTCGAATATGATTTCATCGGTTACTGCTTTCCCTGCAGTATTTATATAGGTTTTTTTTACCTTAACTGGAACGATTTCATCCTTATATCTTCCCTCTTGAATCGCCTGTGCTGCACGACGATGACTTTCCACTGCAAATTTATCCTGTTCTTCCCTTGTTATATTAAAACGATTGGCTACTTCCTCAGCTGTATTCCCCATGCCCATATACGCTTCAGGTTTATGTTCCATCAGCCAAGGGTTAGGTGCAGGCTTATTTCCTCCCATGGGAATCATACTCATACTCTCTACTCCACCTGCAATGACTACATCTGCAAAGCCTACCATTATTTTTTCAGCCGCAATGGCAATTGTCTGTATTCCTGAAGAACAATAACGGTTTACTGTCATACCTGGTACGGATGCGGGCAAGCCTGCTCTAAGTAGTATATTCCGAGCAACATTCATTCCCTGTTCCCCTTCTGGAAATGCACATCCCATAATCACATCATCTATATCCTTTGGATCAAGACCAGGTGTCTTATTCAGTAAATCTTGAATTACATATGCGCCCAAATCATCTGGACGAGTATCTTTCAGCATACCACGTGGAGCTTTCCCCACAGCGGTACGTACTCCTGCAACAATGACCGCTTCTCTCATTCCTTCATCCTCCTTTAACTTTCATTTAGCCAACCTACATTTGTATTTTTCTTAAATTATTATTCTTATGCCATTAACTATCAATTTGTATATTGCATAAGTGCAGCTTTTTGGAGTTGTCTTTCTTCTTTATTTACTTATTAATAGAAAGACAACGGACAACGTGAGCACGTTGTAATATACAAATTTCAACATAAGCTCATAATTTGTGCTTTGCATAAGCGCGGCTTTTGGGAGTCGTTTTCTCACCTTTGGTTATTCAATAGAAAACGACGGACAACGTGAGCGCGTTGTAAAGTACAAATTATCCTAATTACGTAACGGCTTTCCTTTTGTTAGCATATACTGCATTCTAGCTTGGGTTTTTGCTTCCCCTACTAGACTTAAGAATGCTTCACGTTCAAGATCTAATAGATACTGTTCACTAACCATCGTACCTGCTGGAACGTTACCTCCAGATAAGATGAACGCTATTTTTTCCGCTATTTTTTTATCATGCTCACTAATCATGTTACTTACCTTGAAACCGTATATTCCTAGGCGTAACGTATTATAGCCTGTTTCTCCAACAACCTTCACTTTTTTAGGGCGCGGAGCCTGATATCCCATAGAATCTAATGCTAAAACTGCTTTTTTGGCATCATATAACTGATAATCTCTATTTACAGAAATTCGATCTGTTTCTCTTAAATAACCTAGCTTTTTCGCTTCCTTCGCACTAGTAGAAACCTTGGCTAACGCTATAGTTTCAAACGCACGATTAACAAAAGGCTGTAAATCTACTTTTACATCATCAGGAACTCCTTCTAGATTGCGATAGAGCAGTTCCTTTGTTCCACCACCTGCTGGAATAACTCCGACTCCAACTTCTACTAATCCCATATAAGTTTCGGCTGATGCTTGCACCTGATCTGCTCCAAAGGTTACCTCTGCTCCACCACCAAGCGTCATGTTAAATGGGGCAGAAACAACTGGTTTATCAGCATACTTCAAATTCATATTTGCTTCTTGGAACATACGAGTCATCAAATCAATATCATCCCAGTTTTCATCCTGTGCTTCCATCAGAATAAGCATCAAATTAGCACCAACACTAAAGTTTTTACCATGGTTACCAATAACCAAGCCCCGATAATTTTTTGATACTTCCTCCACACTTTGATTAATCATAGTTAATATATCTGCTGCAATCGAGTTATTAGGTGAATGAAATTCCAATAGTGCAACATCGTCACCTATATCAATAAGACTTGCTCCAGCATTGGATTTAATCACTTTTTTCTGTTCTTTTAAATCTGCAAGGGATATAATCTCAGGTGATTGTTCAACCGCAACATCATTACCCTTTAATGAAACATAGAATTTCTTTGTTTCAACCTTGCTATAAAAGGTCGTTTTTCCACTTTCGAGAAGTGCAGTAACATATGCTGGAATAGTTTCTCCTTCTTCCTTCATACGTGCTACTGATTTTTCTACACCAATTGCATCCCAAATTTCAAACGGTCCTATTTCCCAATTAAAGCCCCACTTCATTGCATTATCGATATTTACAATATCGTCTGCAATTTCACTAGATTTAGCTGCTGAATAAAGTAAGACCTTTTTCAATGTATTCCAAGCAAATTGGCTAACTTGATCTTTGCCGTAGATAAGGGCTTTTAATTTATCCTTTAAGGTTTTCCCTTGCTTTGCCATTTCTAGCGTTGCAGATTTTAATTTTGCTTTAGGAACATATTCCATTGTTTTGTAATCTAATACGAGAATTTCTTTCCCCTTTTCATTTTTTATTTTCTTATAGAAGCCTTGCCGGTTTTTATCACCTATCCAGCCTTTTTCCACCATATCTAAGATAAATGATGGCATTGTAAATGCTGCTTTTTCATCTTCATCCTGAGAGCTGTTTAATACATTATTAGCTACGTGAACAAAGGTATCTAAGCCAACCATGTCTAATGTTCGAAAAGATGCACTCTTTGGTCTCCCCATTAACGGACCTGTTATACTGTCTACTTCGTCAGCACGTAATCCCATTTTCTCCATTTCATGAATCGAAACCATCAAGCCATAGGTTCCTATTCGATTAGCAATAAAGTTAGGTGTATCCTTTGCCAATACAACGCCTTTTCCCAGTACCTTCTCACTAAATTCCTTCATGTAATCAATAATAACTGGATCTGTATCCTTTGAAGGAATGATTTCTAGTAATTTCATATAACGTGGTGGATTGAAGAAATGAGTTCCTAAAAAGTGTTTTTTAAATTCCTCTGATCTTCCCTCTACCATGTCGTTAATAGAAACCCCTGATGTATTCGAGCTAACTATTGCTCCTGATTTACGATATTTTTCAATGGTTTCAAATACAATTTTCTTCACTGCAATGTTCTCTAGCACAACCTCTATAATCCAGTCCACCTCTGATAAATAATGAAGATGATCCTCCATATTTCCTATGGTAATAAGGTTAGCATCTTCAACTTGATATAGAAGTGCTGGTTTTGCTTTCAATAAGGCGTTTTTTGAACTTGCTGATAAACGATTTCGAACATCAGCTGATTCCAATGTAAGTCCTTTTTTCTCTTCTTCTGCAGTTAAGCTTTTGGGGACGATATCTAGCATATATGTAGGAATACCAACATTCGCTAGATGTGCTGCAATACCTGCTCCCATCACCCCTGCACCTATTACAGCAGCTTTTTTAATTTTTCTTTTCATGTAGCAATCCTCCTATCTTCCGGTTTTATTTTTTGAAAATTCAGTATTCATTTATACGTTTAAAAAATATTATTTTAAAGCCGCCTATTGGAATTAGTTACCCTTATCGATAGTATGCATATTCTGTGTGGAAAAGGAAATATTATCTATCCCTTTGATGGATCACCTCTATCAAAGGGATTAATATGAGTTCTTACTCCTTTAACAATTGCTTTGCAATAACAATACGTTGAATTTGATTAGTACCTTCATAAATCTGTGTCACTTTTGCATCTCTAAATAACCGCTCTACAGGAAAATCTCTCGTATAGCCATAGCCTCCAAAAATTTGAATGGCTTCTGTCGTAACCTCCATTGCCGTATCCGTTGCAAACCTTTTTGCCATGGAAGCTAATTTTGTACTTGCTCCTTTATTATGCTGACGAATATGTGCTGCTTGATAAACTAGTAGTCTAGTAGCTTCAATTTTTGTTGCCATATCAGCAAGCTTGAATTGAATGGCCTGTTGATATGCAATGGCTTTACCAAATTGAATCCTTTCCTTTGCATAGGCAATAGATGCTTCTAAGGCTGCCTCAGCAATTCCTAAGGCTTGAGCAGCAATTCCTATTCTACCACCATCCAAATTTGATAGTGCAATTTTAAACCCATCACCTTCTTTTCCTAATAGATTTTCTACAGGAACTTCTGCTTGATCGAAATGTAGCATGGAGGTGTTTGATCCATTTAGACCCATTTTCTTTTCCTTTTTCCCTACTTTAAATCCAGGGATATCCTTTTCAACGATGAAAGCAGATATTCCTTTTGTTCCAAGAGATGGATCAGTTACTGCAAAAGTGATATAAACATCAGCTGCACCTGCATTGGTTATAAAGACCTTCGTTCCTTCTAGTATGTAATGATTTCCATTTTTCTTTGCAGATGTTTTTATATTTGCTGCATCTGAACCTGCAGTCGGTTCTGTTAAAGCAAAGGCTCCGAGATATTCCCCTTGAGCCAGCTTTGGTACATACTTCTTCTTTTGCTCCTCGGTTCCAAAATATAAAATAGGTAATGTCCCTACAGATGTATGAACAGCTAATATGACGCCTACCGCTGCACTAGCCTTTGAAACTTCTTCTAACGT
>JAENYW010000352.1 GCA_016841555.1 Tepidibacillus decaturensis | reverse complement strand
GTTCATCCATCCTCCAAAATCTGTTGTGATGTTAAATTTACCATCAGAAAAAGCTCCTGAGCCACCCCAGCCACCAGTTAAAGCACAGGTTGGATAACAGCTTTGATATTTGAATTTATTGTTGGTAGGACATTCTTTCAAGATTCCTTTGTCAATAGGACATGAACGATGATAAATATCTTGCCCCTTATCAATTAATAGGAGGTTAATATTTGGGTGTAATTTCGTTAATTCATGGCTTGCAAAGATACCTGCAGGTCCTGCGCCAACAATTATAACGTCATATTGTTTGTGTTTTATCATCATTATCACCTTTTTCTGCATTTTTTACTTAGCTATCATAACACAGATAGGCATAAATACAAACGTTTTTTTAAAAATAGCACTTAATGTTCGTATTTATTTATTTTTTGAAGTGCTTTAACCGCGAAATAAGTCTCCTTTATAGTTCTTCTTTTCTATTTACTGCATAGAGTTAAAAAGATAAACAAATTATGGGAGAGGAAGAACATGGGAGTAATGAAAAAAGGAATATTGATGTCAATAAGTTTATATTTAATAATAATTAGTATAGTTTTTACAAAACAGCCTGTATTTGCAATAAGCAATTTGATGACAAATAAATCAATAGGACAAGCATTGGACAAGAAGGAAAATAGAGAACCAACGATCATCTATACGAACGATGTAAATATTGTAAAAAATGAAATAGATGAGCTGAAAAAGCAGAAAAGAGTAGTCCTATATAACGAAATGAAGAAGGAAAGAGAAAAGCAACAGGACAAGCAATTGGACAATCAAAAAACAAGAAAAATTACCATCTCTGCTGTTGGTGATGTAACGATTGGATCGGATGAAAATTTTGGTTATCGTAATACCTTTATCGAAGAGGTAGACAAATATAATAACGATTATTTTCATTTTGTAGAAGCTGTTTATCCAATTTTTGAGCAGGATGATATAACCATTGCTAATTTAGAGACAACGTTAACCACTGCAGAAAAAAAAGCAAATAAGAAATTTCGTTTTAAAGGAGAACCTGATTATGTAAAGATATTAAAAGAAGGCAGTATAGAAGCGGTAAATATCGCAAATAATCATATACATGATTATCTAGATAAGGGCTTTAAAGATACAGTAAATACGTTAGAAAATGAAGGTATTGGTTACTTTGGCTATCATGATAACTATACAACCACTAAACAAGGAATTCATGTAGGATTTTTGGGATATGAAGGTTGGGAAGCATCAGATAAATTAATGAAACAGATTAAAAAGGATATTGAATCGTTGAAGGAACAAACGGATCTTATCGTCATTAGTTTTCATTGGGGGATTGAACGCGAGAATTATCCTTATAAAGATCAGTTAGAGCTTGCTCATTATGCAGTTGATCAGGGGGCAGATTTAGTCCTTGGTCATCACCCACACGTGCTGCAAGGAATTGAAAAATATAAGGAGAAATTTATTGTATATAGCTTAGGAAATTTTTTATTTGGTGGAAATAAGAACCCTTCTGATAAGGATAGCCTCATATTTCAACAATCCTTCCATTTTGATTCAGAGGGAAATTTACTTCCTGTTGAAGAAATTCAGCTTATCCCTTGCTCCATATCATCTGTAAGCTGGAGAAATGATTACAAGCCAGTCCCACTAGAAGGAGAGGATAAAGAGAGGGTGCTAGGAAGATTAGTGACATATTCATCGATATTTAAAGAATCCTTTTCACCAACTAATGAAACAAAAAGAATAGTTACAAAAAAAGAATAGCTATACTATAATGG
>JAENYW010000351.1 GCA_016841555.1 Tepidibacillus decaturensis | reverse complement strand
AGATAAGGGATAAAGCTACTTTGTCTTCAATTCCAAAAACAATATCACCTTTAATTTGTCCTGTTATACCAATTTTAATCCAAATATGCTTGTCCACTAATTTAGCATCTTTAACGGCTACTTCTCCTGGCTTTGAGGTTACATTAGCGACTTGTTCTAAGACTGTTTGAGCAGATTTTAAAAATGGATCCATGACCTGAGCGTTCATTTGTTCATCACCACTTTATCTTTTTTTTACTTGAAAATAAATATATACAAATATTATACTTCTTTTTTCTCCATCATTCGACACTATATTCTATATTGCCACAATTTACACACCTTTTCCATCGGGCTATTTTCCTAATAGATACCATATTATGTTTATTTGTTAGATAAAAAATCGGTTTATTTGAACATATTCTCCTTATGTCCTTTATTAGTTTATCTTGTTTTACAATGATATAATCTGCTTGACGTACATCAATAACAGGTACTCCTACTTCGTGAACAGATAATTGCAGCATTGGTAAGGGAAGGTGCTTATACGCTATTATCACATTTCCAAAAGAAAAACAGGAAGTTATGCACTCTTGCTTTGAATAGCTGTTGCTTGATTCTAAAAAATGGACAGGTTCAAAACCAAAGCGTTCTAATAAGTGCTTTCGATCTTTTCTTTGCTTTTCATTTTGACGTAAAATAGTTAGTCTTGGAGATAGAACAGGATATTGGTATAGTAAATAATGATAATAAATTCCGTGAAAATACATGCAATCAACTCCATATTTATTAATAATTAATCATTGAAAGAAAGAGGAGAATTATGAACGAATTAATGAAAATTATGATAACAAATCAATGGGACAACATGATGATAAAGGAAGTATTATTTGATCATTTCCAGTTTTCTAGTAAGTCTTTAACCAAAATAAAAATATCTAACGGAATATTCCTTAATGATAAATCCGCCTTTATTACAAACAGAGTAAAATCTGGAGATGTACTTACCCTATTTATCCCAATAGAAAAATCAGAGGATATTCTCCCTCAACCTATTCCCATCGATATACGTTATGAGGATCAAGACATTGTAATAATCAATAAACCGCCCAATATTGTCGTACACCCAACTAGAAATCACTATCTAGGAACCATAGCAAATGGTTTGATATACCACTGGCAAACCCAAGGAAAGGAATATCGATTCCGACCTGTTCACCGTTTGGATAAAGATACCACAGGTTTATTCGTCGTTGCGAAAAATCAGTATTCCCATCATAAATTAGCCTTACAGCTTAATAATCGGAGTTTAAAACGAACATATCATGCCATTGTTCATGGAAAAATGAACAATAAAGAAGAAACCATCCGTTCGTTCATTGTAAAAGATCCAGAACACGCAGTAAAACGTATCATTGTCCCCGCAGAATATGATGGTGCAAAAGAAGCAATTACATCTTATAAAATAATCGAAAGCTTCGAACATTATTCATTAGTGGAACTGAATTTATTAACAGGAAGAACACATCAAATAAGAGTTCATATGAGTCGGCTTGGTCATCCCCTTGTAGGTGATGAATTATATGGAGGCGTAGTAGCTTCTCCTATCCATAGACAAGCCTTACATGCATCGGGGTTAGAGCTTCATCATCCCATAACAAGTAAATATCTGCGTTTTTCCGTTCCATATCCTGAGGATATGAACGATTTTTTAACGCAATTGAGGAAACATAAGCACTGCTAAGCATTCGTAGTGAACTCGTTCAAGCTAGCTGAAGAAATCAGATGGGGAGTCTACCCCACCTGATTTATTTCCCGCTTATAGAAGCGGGGG
>JAENYW010000027.1 GCA_016841555.1 Tepidibacillus decaturensis | reverse complement strand
GATCCCATTCCTGCTTTTTTAAGGCGTAAAATAGTTTCTTCAATCGTTAAATTAGAGATTTTAGCAATATAATCTATTTCAACTGCTGTAAAAGATTGAACATGTATAGCTGGATTATGTTTTTTAATAATCTTTATCATTTTTTCGTAATATTCAAATGGTAGCTTTGGATTAACTCCACCTACAATATGGATCTCAGTAAACCCTTTTTCTGACAAACTGATTACTTTTTCTTCTACTTGTTCTAGAGATAAAGTGTAGGAGTTTGGATCATCTGGCTTTAATCCAAAAGCACATAATTTACAGCTTAAATAGCATACATTCGTATAATTTAGGTGAGTATTCATAATGAAGGAGACATAGTTACCATTTTTACGCTGTCGAACGATATCTGCCATTTGCCCAAGGGCAAATAAATTATCAGATTGTAGCAAACGTACTCCATCTTTAAGGCTTAAACGTTCTCCCTTTTCTACCTTCTCTTTTATATCCATTAAATGATCTTCAGTAGTGATGGGCATGTAGAAATCACCCCTTTTTATAAATTTATGATGACTTTCTAATTATAAATCTCTTATGCGAATAGGGCAAGGATTCTACATGCAAAATTTGGATGATAAGCCGTCATCGAGCGTTATATAAGAAAATATACCTTTAAAAAGGAAATCTATGGTTTTATATGAGAAAAAAAACCTATAAAACAATTGAAATCATTTTTAGAATCTATTAAAATAAATAAGTTGAGAGAAATGAATTGATCATACTTTATTTATTTTAAATAATATGGTAAGATTAATAGCAAACATTTGTTCGTTATATTAGTTGTGAATATAAACTTAGAAAGAATAAATTTAGATGAAGGGAAAGAGTATCTAATGGACAAAGAGCTTCTTAAGGAAATTGAAGTCATAAGAGAAGAAATGGTTGAAAAGGCTTTAAAACTTGGAATGTCCCATCCATTGGTTTTAAGATTAAGTAAGCGAATAGATAAACTTCATATGGATTTAGAGAAGATAAAAAAAAGAAAACGTTATGTCAGTGAAAAAAAGAATAGTGATAATATTTATGAATATAAGTATAACATTAACTATACTATGTCGATCATATAACGTTACATTTCCTGCTGTTCATCAATTGATATGTAATGAACCTTTCCGCATATAGGACAAGTAGCTATATGAACACATTGATGTTTTCTGCTATCCTCAAACCCATTTGTCATTTTTAGATCCTCTAATTCTTGATATGGAGAATAGGCTCCCCAAAGATCATCGATCCGGCCATAATCATCTAATGGATGATTGCAATTTGAACAGGCTGCATGTAAAGTAGTTAATCCATTGCAGACAGAACAGATATATCCCACGTCACTTTTCCTCCTGACAAAGTATTTAATAATATTCGAATAATGCTATTGTGCAAAAAATGAAGAACAAATATACATAAACAATAAATAAAGAAAAATAAAAAATGCAGGTATTAACCCACACTTTTTACGAATGATATTAAGGCGTGTATATATTATTTTTGATTTGTATTTCTAATTCTGCTAATATCGCACGCTTTCCATTATTTACTTTTTCATTTGCTTTTTCTGTAATAGCGTTCTTAACGCTAGGTAATTGCTCATTAAATTGTGAATCTGTTTCCTCTTTTAATTGTTCAACAAATTGTTTAAGTTCTTGATCTGATCGGTTAATTTCATCCTTTTTGTATTGCTCTACATCCTTTAACATAGTTTGATACCTTTTATCTACATAGTTTTTCAGGTCTTTTGTATATTTATCATTTAATTTTGCAATTTCCTTATCTGTAGCAGCTACATATTTTGTTTTTATCGATTGAATACTTTCTTGAATGAGTTCAATCAGATTCGTATCAAATAAGCTTGCTGCCAAAATATTTGCGGAACCAATAAATAATGTAAATAAAATAGTTAACAGAATTAATTTCTTTTTCACGGGAATCGCTCATCTCCTTTTCTTGTTGTTTGATAATGTTGTTTGCTAAAGGGGATCATTATAGCTTTATTGTATAAGCCCTATTTACTTATTTCAATCTGTACATATTTCCAGTTATCATATACTTCATTATAAAATAGTAAAAAAATACATAACAAAGAAAAAGCCTTCTGAATGATTATCAGAAAGCTTTAATCTGAAAAATGATATAGTTACGTTTCTTTTATTTCCTTTTTTCTTTTTTCAAAAAGATACCACCAATTAAAGATATTTATCTTGTTATTAGCATTATATACCACGTTAGCTGCTGTACAAGCTGCTTTATGCTTTAAAGGGATAATAGAGATATTGCCTTTTGAAGGATTCAGAGCATTTTTAAGTTGATTTTCTGTTATCCCCTTTTCTTTTAATGCTTGATGAAACTCTTTATTTGCGGCTTGTTTTGCTTTAAATAGCATCATTTGAATTCTGCTATATACATTTACTGCTCCATCTCCTGTGGTTTCAATTGGGAGAAAGATTGCTTCTGGATACATTTCAGTAATCATTGATTGGATTCCATCTGAAACCCCTGATGACGGTAAACACCCAAATGGCTTTATGGAAACTGTCATATTTACCTTTTTCTTTACCACATTTAATATTAATTTTCCTACCTCCATATGTCCCTCTCCACCTCTTAAATGGTTGTTATAATAGGTATGTGCCGCCTCTGCAATCTGATTCATATTAGGTAAATGATACCCGTGAAGTCCTATTATTTTTGCATAGAATTGAAATAAGACTCGTATTGTTTTATCCGCTATAAATAGTAAGCGTAAACGATGGATGGGATTTTTCCCTTTTAATCCATAGCGCCCACTATCTGTACCCCGTAGATACATTCTCTTTTGTGTATCGAAGCGACCTTCCCAAATTAAATAGAGAATCCAAGATGTTACGGATTGAATATCTACCTCAGCACCTTCACTTTCAAGAAAATTTTGTAAATGATAGCTTCCATCTCCTTCCGTTGTCATCGCCCAAAACTCACCGATAATGCTTACTTTAGGTTTTATACGTGTCTGATCTACTCGTATAGATGAAAATTCTTTTCTGCATTGCAATAGGACAGGGATTAGCTGTTTTCTTGAACGCAAGGCTTCGTGTAAATTATGTTTACAACGTTCAAGAGCTTGATTAGTTGCACCCTTCTCCATTTCATAAGGTCGTATACGATATCCTATAAGATTGAGAATATCTCCAATAAAAATCGCTTTTAGAACACGAATGAAGAAGGTAGAGTCAAGCTTAAGTGCAGACTCATTACCTGTAGCTTGCTTTAAACCGCTTTGCTGCTGAAAAAGAAGGACGCGAAACCCATCGTATCCTGCATCTCTCAACGCCTTTCGATATTCAGTTACATAGGTTCCAAATCGACATGGACCACAGGAACCACTAGTTACAAACAAATAATTACCAATAATATCTTCCTTTGATTTACCCTGCTGATGAAGTTCTTTTAGATGCTTAATAAGATTTCCTACTGTGAAATAGGTAGGATTGCACTGTCCTCTATTTCCAAATTCTTTACCATAACGTAATGCTTCAGCATCTGGTGTGGAAAGGTGTTGAACATGATATCCTATTCCCTTTAATGCTCCTTCTAATAAATAATCATGAGCAATGGTAAGTCCTCCAAAAAGGATGGTTGTCGTATCTTTATCTTTTTTATCAAACTGTCTAGGTAATGGATCGAACCAATGATCCTTTTTAATCCTGTTTTTAACGGTATGCATGATTTGACTCAACTCCTTCAGTCATTGTTTCCTGTTTTTTTTGCAGATATCCTATTTGGCTCCTTTGATGCTCTGAAACCTGCTCTAGGGATGATATTTTTGTAGGGTTATTTTGAAGGAGTTCTTTATGAAGCTCAAGGCTATGTGCATAAGTTTTCACACGAATTTTAAAGGAGCTACTTGGTTTATTGGCATCTATTTCATGGAGTGCGGCATATGGCGTTCCAGCAGCAGAAATAATAGAATCAATTAATCCATATGTTGGAGCGTCGTGTCCGCACTTAAAGCTAGAAAGATCTAGAACAGCAATATTTGGGTGACGAGCAGCAAATTTAGCTGCCCATACCTTTTGTACGCTATTGGAGCTATAATTTTCAGGCCAAACGTCAGAAATATCTAATGCCTTATCAACTCGTCCACTGTCTTTGTCATTTTTAAAAAAGCGATGCAGCCATTCCTCGTCCTTAGGTATAGAACGCATGGATAGGACAGGATAACCTAGTATCTGGTATTCTTCTAATATCCCGTGGTTAAGTCCAGGATCGGAATGATAAGGACGTCCAATCATTAGAAGTGCTATTCTATTTTCTTTTTCTACCTGTTCAAGGATCTCTTTTCCCTTTTTCTGCATTTCTATTTCAAATAAATCCATCGCCTTCCAAGCTTCATCTACGGCAAAATCATTCTCATCCTCAGTAATTTGTAAATGCTCTTTAAAGACCTCAAATAATTGTTTTTTCAATAAATGAGGTTCTGTAAAGGTGACAGCAGGGTCCAGATAGGTAATTCCTCTATCTTTAAAAAAATCCGTTTCTTTGGTAAAGGCTGCCTTTATCACATTTGGAGCTCCTGCGACAATTGGACAGCTGGCTGAATCCATTACATTTTCTAGATAAGTCGGAATATGGGTGATGCATGGAAAAAAGATATAATGGAGCGGATTTTTCCCCTCATTCTGCTGAAACAGTAAATGATGAACATGTGCTTGTGTTACCTTTGATGGATAACATGGATCAATAGAACCATATTTTCCACCTTTCTTCCACATTTCTTCATTGGTATAGTCACTAAAAACAATGTGATTTTTATCAATACCTAAGGCTTCAAAATAAGTGCGCCAAAACGGTGCGGTAGACCATATGTTTAAAACCCTGGGTATACCAATACGAAGCTTCTTTCGCCTTTCATCTGCTTCTGATGATGAACGTACAAATAGACGTGTATATGAAACGTGTTTTGTACCAAACCAGTGACGCTTTACTTTTATATCCTCTATGATTGTATTTTGTTCAGGCAGTGGCTGTGGGTCATAAAAATGCGCAAACATCCGTTTTGCTTCGTAATCTACAAGGTTAGGATAGTCTTTTTTCAATTGATTACGTTCTCTTATTAATTGAATAACGGCTTCTTTATTTTCTACAGTACCTTTTTCACAGCTAAATCCAGAAATATAGCGAGCTGTTTCTCCATTAGTCGTTTTTGTATCAATAAAAGTACGATTGCAATGATTAGGGCAGAAGTTACACCGCGTAGATTCATCGTTTTGTGTTGAATAAGAAATATCTATAGCAGCTTCAAGTCCGAGAAAGGTAGTATAGCCTCTTCGTTGAACGACACGTAACGTTTCCATTGCTGCTCCAATTGCCCCAGCTTCACCAGGGTGAGGATGAATATATACCTTTGCGTCAGGCACACGTTCTTTAATATAATCTACTTGAGCTTTAACTGCTGCTAGATTATTTTGGGTGCCTCCTTGTAAAACAAACTTATTACCTAATTCTGCCATTCTGGGGATTTGAACTACATATTGCCAAATGTTTTTTGGAAGAACCTGAGCAAGACCAGATAATAACTCTTCCTTTGAATAGCCTTCCTTTTGAAAATTAACTCGGTCTGTATCAAGGAATACTGCACATCCGTAAGAAAATTTAGGTGAAAGCTCCGCTGAAAATGCTGTATCTGCATAATCTTCAATTGGAATACCAAATTGATCTGCCATAGCTTGTAGCAGCATACCATTACCTGCAGAGCATTGATTAGACAATCTAAAATTACGAATATCTCCATTTTTTAAAAATAGCACCTTAATATCTTGACCGCCGATATCACATATAACATCAATATCACCAAAATAATGAACAGCACTCATTTTATGAGCTACTGTCTCCACGATATTGACGTCTGCTTTTAAGGTTTTTTCCAAAACATCTGCAGCATACCCAGTTGCTCCAAAGCCAACAATCTCCAGTTCTGCTCCGAATTTTGTTACTTTTGAAAGCATTTTATGAAGCAGTTCTTTTGTATCTTGGATTGGATTACCTTTGGAGAGTTGATATTCTTTTAAGAGAATAGAGCCTTTTTCATTGACGAGTACTGCTTTAGACGATGTAGAACCTCCATCTAACCCAATAACACCCCTAATTTTTTGTCCTGGAAGGAAGGATGCTTCATGAAAGGGAGGGATAGAATATTGCTTTCGAAATGCTTCTAATTCTGTTTTACTGTTTACAAGGCTAGGACCTGCTTTTTCTCCAAGCTTTGCCTTTCTACCATAGGTAATAAACTGTTGCAATGCTTCTATACCTTGATACATACCAACTTCATTTGCTTCATGCAATCCATAAATAACAGCTCCGTATGCAGCATAATATTGAGCATTTTTTGGAACAAAAATCAATTCTTCAATGGATACATCCTTTGGATAGCTATATCCACGTTCATTCCATGATTCAACGATTCGTTGTCGCCAACATGATTGCAAAAAGGGTAAATATGTATTTGGACCACCTAGTAGAAGAACCTTATGTCTAAGCGTATTTCCTCTAGTAAGTACAGAGAGATTCTGCATGACAATGGCATCTGCTAAGGAACACATAATTTCATTAGATGGTATACCGTTTTTCACTAAATTAACAATATCTGTTTCAGCAAAAACCCCACATTTTGCAGCAACATGATGAAGTTTACTAGCATCATAGGTTAATTTGGAAACTACCTCTGCAGGCATTCCAACCTTTATCATGCATTTATCAATGGTAGCTCCCGTACCTGATGCACATTTATCATTCATTGATGTAATAGCCTGTTTATATCCAGTCTCTTCATTTTTCTTAAAAATAATGATTTTAGCATCCTGTCCTCCTAATTCAATGACACTACCTACATCAGGATGTAGGTGTTCTACTGCCATTGTTACAGCATTTACCTCTTGAACAAATTTTGCTCCAATGTGTTCAGCAATTGGTCTACCTCCAGTACCTGTGATAAATACTCTACTGTTTTTTTGTTGGATATCTGGGAAATAGCGATGAATATCTATTAGGAAATCTAATACTTTTTCAGCTTGCTTCGTATGGTGACGTTGATAATTTGACCATAATATTTCTTTTGAAATAGGATGAACGACGGTAGCTTTGACGGTAGTAGAGCCAACGTCAATTCCGATAATAATAGATTGCATATCGAAGTCTTGCAAAAGTGACATAAAATCCTCCTAAATGAAATAATTACTCATTTAGGAATAGTATTGGTTTGTTAATTATTATATATACACTATGATATTGATAAAAATACAAAGGAACCACTTCTTAAATAAATAAGAAGTGGTTCCAGCTTGTAGACAAAGCCCAATTTCTGCGTTACTCGAGCTTTGTTTAATATTAGTGCTTATGTGTTGGTTGAACGCGTGATTCAGGATCTACATAATGCTTGGCATTATTAACAGCGGTAGGAGCTTCGCCAAATCCTGATGCAATTAATTTAATTTTACCTTCGTAGGTTGCTATATCACCTGCTGCATAAATACCTTCAATATTTGTTTTCATAGTAGAATCAACGACGATTCCACCATTTTTAATTTCTAATCCCCAATTTTCAATTGGTCCTAATGAAGAAACAAATCCAAAATTAACAATAAGGTCATCTACTTCAATCACTTGCTCGTCCTCACCGGTTCTAGGTGCTGAAAAAGTGACTTTTTCAATATTATCATCACCTTCTAGTTTTGTAATAACTCTAGGAACAATGACATTAACCTTAGATGAATATAATCTTTCTACAGTGTGTTCATGTGCACGGAATTTATCACGTCGATGAATAATCGTAATTTCCTTTGCTATGTTTTCTAACATAAGTGCCCAGTCTACAGCAGAATCTCCTCCACCAAAAAGTAGCACCTTGCGATCTCTAAATATTTCCATATCGCTAACAAAATAATGAAGATTTTTGCCTTCATAATTGACAGCGTTTTCAAGATCAAGCTTACGAGGTTCAAATGCACCTATTCCAGCTGTAATAATAACTGATTTTGATAAATGAATACCTTTGTTTGTTGTAAGTAAGAAAACACCATCATCCTGTTTTTCCAAACCTTCTACCTTTTCTTCTAGCTGAATGGTTGGTTCAGATTGTAATACTTGTTCCTTTAAACGCTCAACTAATTCCCCTGCAAGAATTTTTGGAAAACCAGCTACATCATATATGTATTTCTCTGGATAAAGTGCAGCTAGCTGACCTCCAAGCTGAGGCATACTTTCAATTAGTTTTACACTAGCACCTCTCATCCCTGCATAAAAGGCCGCAAATAATCCTGCTGGACCTCCTCCAATGACCGTAATGTCAAACACTTTTTCATTGTTTGTCATGATTTCTCCCACCTTCACAAGATTTATAACATCCCTTAACAATTATAAACGTAGAATGATGGAATTTAAAGTCTTTTAGAATAAATGTTCAAAAATTCGCAAAAAACATATTATTTTTCAAACCACTTTTCTTTATTAATGGAAGATTTGCAATCGAACGTATTTTTGCTCTAGAATAAGGGGAAAGTATAAATAGGAGATTTAAAATGATTTTTAGTTAAGTTATAGTGGTATAATCATAGAGGGTAGTAGGTAATTAATGAAGATGATTAAATGATTATAGAGATAATACAGTTGAGGGAGGACACTTTGATGAAACTCTCATCACGTGGTCATTATGGACTTCGAGCAATGGTATTTTTAGCAAGGGTAGGATTAAATAAACCGATTCCTCTGCGAGAAATTGCAGAAAGTGAACATATACCAGAGCCATTTCTTGAACAAATTTTCGTTGAACTTAGAAGAGCTGGGTTAGTAAAAAGTGTTCGTGGTGCTAAAGGTGGATTTCTATTAGCAAATCACCCTGAAGAGATTATAGTGGGAGATATTGTTCGTGTATTAGAAGGTTCATTAAATATTGTAGATTGTTTGGCTAATGAGGATGGAAATTGTTGCAAAACAAATGAAGATTGTACAACGAAGATTGTATGGGAAAAAGTGAGAGAGTCGATGGCAAAGGTACTAGATGGCTTTAATTTAGCAGATTTATCATTGAAAAATCAATCAGTCATAGATAATTTATAATGTTGCTCTTTAAAATAAGGGTGACTTTTTTTTACACTTGATTATTCATCATTTCACAAAGCTATGCTATAATAATATATAAATACTATTAACACAGTGTTTATATTGTGAAACAATGTCTAAGTTTGGAGTGTGATGAAGATGAAACCAAAAATCATTATTTTGGGTGCTGGGTATGGAGGACTAACAACGAGTTTGATATTGCAAAAAGAATTACATTCAGACGAGGCAGATATTACGTTAGTGAACAAACATAGTTATCATTATATAACCACTCATTTACATCAATCAGCGGCAGGAACAAAAAGTACTGATCGTATAAAGATAGATTTAGGAGAATTGATTAATCCTAAAAAAATCAGCTTCATAAAGGCTGAGGTTAAAAAAGTTGATATAAAAACAAATCAAGAAGTATATTTAAATAATGGTCAAATCCTAGATTATGATCTTTTAATCATTGCACTAGGTAGCGAAATAGAAACATATGGTATCGAAGGACTTAAGGAAAATACTTTTTCTATTCGAAGTGTTAATACCGTTCAGTTAATTAAAGAGCATATTGATTATATGTTTGCTAAATATAAAGCCAAAGAAGCAAAACCAGAATATTTAACCTTTGTTGTCGGTGGAGCAGGGTTTACTGGAATTGAATTATTAGGAGAACTGACAGATCGTATACCAGTTTTATGTAAGAAATTTAATATTAACCCGAAGAGCGTTAGAGTTATTAATATTGAAGCTTCTGCAAATGCTTTACCAGGGTTTGATACTCAACTGGTCGATTACGCTGTGAAGCTACTTGAGAAAAAAGGAGTTGTATTTATTAATAATACTCCTATTAAGGAATGTACGGAGAATGGCGTAGTATTAGCTAATGGAGAATTAATTAAATCAAAGACAGTCATTTGGACGGGAGGTATTAGAGGAAATAAAATAATGGAAACAATGGGAATTGATCATCATTGTTCTCGAGTTAAAGTGGATGAATTTCTTCGAATTCCTTCTTTTGAAAATATTTTCATGATAGGAGATATGTCCATTATAATGAATAAAAATGGTCAACCATATCCACCAACCGCACAAATGGCTGTTCAACAGGGGAAATATACTGCCGATAAAATTATTTCCTACATACGAAATGGTGAAAGGTATCAAACTCCCTTTACCTTTTTAAATAAAGGAGTAGTAGCTTCATTAGGAAAAGGGGAAGGGATTGGTAAAATTGGTCATAAGCAAGTAACTGGCTATAGGGCTTCCTTTTTGAAGCAACTAATAGATAATCATTATCTTTATTCTATAGGTGGGCTTCCTGTTTTATTTAAGAAAGGAAGTATGTAAGGTAGAAAATAGATAAAAAATAATTGAAGAAAGAAGTATATGGATGTGCGAATAAAGGAAATTGTTATTCGCACATTTTTTATTTGAGATTTTTACAAAGAAAATTGAATATTTTTTCTTATATAGACATAATCTAAATAAAGGAAAGTACAAGATGCTTTTTAGAAAAGTGTTTTTTTTTTTTGAAAAAAATACTAAAAAAGCTTTTCAAATAGTCATAAATTCGATAGAATAATTAATTGTGTGTGAAAGTGAAAGATTTTTTATCGCATATTAGGTATATTTTTTTTTTTTGCGGCAAAACTGTTAGCTAGGAGAGGAGGTAGATACAATGTCTACCACAAATAAACGACGAGTAAAAAAAGCAGTCTTACTCTTACTCGGCGTATCATCAGTTGCGACAATGGGTTTAATGATTTCACAACAAACTAGTGAACATCAAAATAATAATGATATAGCATTAGAACCTCAAACAAAAACTGATTCTTTGAATGTAATGAAAAAAGAAAAGGAAAAATTAACTGATCATATAATAGAAGCAGAAAATGATATAGATATCAATTCAGTGGACCCGCCAAATAAGGCAGTTTCACAACCTGAGCTTTCGATAGTACCAAATCTTGAGGACTACGAAAAAATAGCTGTAATAGCTACAGGATATACTGCAGGAGTAGAATCAACAGGAAAAGATCCTACTCATCCAGAATACGGTATTACATATTCGGGAGTACCTGTACGAAGGGATGCCTTTTCTACCATTGCTGCTGATTTAAATATTTTCCCATTAGGAACTGTATTGTATATTCCTAATTATGGATATGGTGTTGTTGCAGATAAGGGCTCAGCCATTACAGGGAAAAAGATTGATTTATATTTTGAAACAGTGGATGATGTTTATAGGCAATGGGGTAAAAGAAAAGTGGATGTATACGTGATAAAACGTGGTGAAGGAAAACTAAGTGAGAATATGTTAGATCAATATAACCGTGTCGCAAGAGTAGATAATACCGCATTATAAAAAACAAGGATTTATTCCTTGTTTTTTTCTTTATCTCAAGTTTTTTTATTGCACTTTTTTATTACGTAAATCGAAATATTTTGATATGATAGATGAAAATAAGACGTTTAACCGTTGGAGTGTGAATGCGATGAAAGGTAACAAGTATCCAGAGGAATATTATCTTTTTTTTGAAAAGTTTAATCAGGGAGAATACTATGAATGTCATGACCTATTAGAGGAAATATGGATGACAGATAAAAGAAATAAGTTTTTACAGGGGATGCTACAGGTTGCTGTTGCCATTTATCATTTTGAAAATGGGAATATTTATGGCTCACGGGCACTTTTTCAATCCTCCTATACTTATTTACAGCCCTATCGACCAATCTATTGGGATTTGGATTTAGAACCCGTTATTTCCTTTATAGAAAAAGGACTGTCCGTACTTCCTGATAAAAAACGTATTTCTCTTGATGAAGTGAAGGCAATTGATTTTCCAACGATTAAGCTGTACCTGCAAGAATAATAGATATTTATATTTAAGGGGGAATGAAGATGAAAATTGAATTTACAAATCAGTCTGCTGTAAATATTCAAGCAGATTTACTTGCGGTTGGTATGTACAGTGAAGAAACAAAACCTCAAGGGATTTTAGCAGAACTTGATCAAAAGCTTGAGGGAGCAATACTGGATTTGATACAGCAAGAGGACATATCGGGAAAATTAAAAGCAACAACGCTTTTACATACGTTTGGGAAAATACCTGCTAAACGTTTGCTTATCGTTGGTTTAGGAGAAGAGAAATCTTTTGATCAGGATAGATTAAGAGAGGTTGCAGGGCTTGTTGTAAAGACGGCAAAATCAGTAAAAGCGAAAAAGGTTGCTTCTATTTTATTTGGCTTGAATCATCCTAATATCTCTGAACATCATGTTACCCACTCCTTTGCAGAGGGAGCAACGATGGCTCATTACCATTTTGATGGATATGGTTTGGAGAAGGAACCGTCTCCTTCCATCGATCAACTGCAATTAATCGCAAAGGATGTAACAGATGAGCTTCAATACGGCATTGAGTGTGGGAGCGCTTATGGAGTAGGTACAAATGTAGCAAGAGATCTAGTAAACACACCTGGAAATTTAATGACACCAACGATTATGGCAGAGAAGGCGATGGAAATCGCTCGAAGATATAATATGGAAGTTGAAATTCTCGAAAGAGAAGAAATGGAACGTTTAGGTATGGGTGCTTTGTTAGCAGTTGCCCAAGGTAGTGAACAACCACCGAAAATGATTGTATTAAAATATCAAGGACGAACTAAATGGGATGACGTACTAGGGCTAGTAGGAAAAGGATTAACCTTTGACTCTGGTGGAATTTCGATAAAACCAGCTGCCAATATGGATTTGATGAAAACAGATATGGGTGGAGCAGCAGCAGTCCTTGGAGCAATGGAAGCAATTGGACGACTACAACCAAAGGTAAATGTTTTAGCAGTTGTGCCAGCTGCTGAAAATATGCCATCTGGTAGTGCGTATAAGCCTGGTGATGTTATTACATCCATGAGTGGCAAGACGATTGAAGTATTAAACACCGATGCAGAGGGACGTTTAGCGCTTGCAGACGGTATCACCTATGCAAAACAATTAGGTGCAGCAAGAATTATTGATTTAGCAACACTAACAGGAGCAGCAGTAGTTGCTTTAGGTAGTGTAACAACTGGGACAATGACCAATAACCAGGATTTCTTAGATGATTTTATGAAGTCAGCCAAAAAAGCCGGGGAAAAAGTATGGCAGCTACCTGCTTTTGATGAATATAAAGAACAGATTAAAAGTAAAATTGCAGATTTGAAAAATACGGGAGGTAGAGAAGCTGGTACCATTACGGCAGGTCTATTTGTCGGCTCATTTGCTGAAGATACTCCTTGGATTCACTTAGATATTGCAGGAACTGCATGGACAGATAAGGGAAACAGCTTAAATCCTCCTGGTGCCACAGGTGCGATGGTTCGCTCTTTAGTACAAATGGCTAAGCATTATGGAAAGCACGGAATGAAGTAAACTTATATGTAAAGAATAAAAAACTTGGGAATGTACATTTCCCAAGTTTTTTTAGTGGATATCCCTTTTTTTAAACCGACCACCACGAACTTCATTGATATCAGCCACGGCTAAAAATGCTGATGGATCTAATTCCTCAACAATAGATTTTAATTTGGCTTCTTCTAGTCGAGTTACGATACAAAAAATAACCTTCTTATCATCTCCTGAGTAGCCACCTTCGCCGCTAAGATAAGTTACTCCACGACCTAAACGAGCAATAATTGCATCACCGATATCCTTATATTTATCACTAATAATCCAAGCTGATTTTGATTCATCAAAACCATCTATTACAATATCAATCGTTTTAAAGGCAATGACATAAGCAAGAATGGAATACATAGCTTTATCCCAATGAAGAACAAAGCCGCCCCATCCAAAAATAAAAACATTAAAAAGCATGATAAATTCTCCAACAGAAAAAGGGAATTTTTTATTTAACAATATAGCTAGTATCTCACTTCCATCTAACGCACCACCATAACGAATAACCAAACCCACACCAGTACCCAATATGATCCCACCAAATACCGTTGCTAATAGCATATCCTGTGTGAATGCTGCTACATGATGAAGAAGGTTTGTTGTAATGGATAAAACAGTGATACCAAATACAGTGGATATCGCAAAGGTCTTTCCTATTTGTTTATAACCTAAAAAGAAAAAAGGAATATTTAATAAAAAGATAAATAGTCCAAGCTTTATTCCAGTCAAATTATATAAAATAATAGAAATACCAACAATTCCACCATCCATGATCATATTAGGAACTAAAAATACTTCTATTCCTAAAGCCATTAAAACCGCACCTAAAAATATAAAGAAGGTTCGTTTAATTATTTTTCTTTTGCTTAATCTTTGATGTGTTAATTCTTTTTGTATTTGTTGTTGTAAAGAAGCTTCTCCCAAGCTAAAATCCTCCTTAAATTCTAAATAAAAAAGGACCGTTATTAAACATATGTAGAATGATATAATAAGCTTTATTATATCAGATAACATAAGAGAAAATCTATTTTCAAAAATAAGAAAATAACCTAGATTCCTTGATTAACAGATCCAATATATAGGAGAATTAGCAATGAAGATGTGAACTTCGTAATAGATGTAGTTTAAAGTCTTTTTTAAATCTACTGGAGTATAGGATCTTAAGCATTCAGATCCTCCATTAAAGTATTGACACTGTCATATGTCTTACTTATGTTGCGGTTGTTATTGACATCATCGATTGCCGCTTGTGTTTCTTCATTTGGCATTTCTATACGGAGATCAAAAGGAATGCCTCCGTAGCGAATGGAGTAACGTAGAAACATATTCATAGCAGTTGACATATTAAGACCCAGTTCGTTAAATATGGCTTCAGCTTTGCGTTTTATTTCCTCATCAACACGAATATTTAAATTGGTTGTGTTAGCCATGGTATCGGCTCCTTTCTACAATCATTTTACAAATCATTATATGCAATTCATCAATTTATTACACATAAATGCTTTACAATGTCATTACAAATCCCAAAATTGACATAAAGAACGGAAGGTGGAAGATAATTCAAAAGTTCCTTTTTATGTCAATAGATATTTCTTGAAAGCGAACATATGATATAATTTAATTTATCTATAGATATGTTTTGAGGTGATATAAATGGGATTTCGATACATGATAGGTAGAGCAGGTCAAGAAAAAACGCATAGAGTACTGACAGAAATAAGGGAAAAAATGAGTCAAAACAAGAAAAATACCCTTATTCTTCTTGTCCCAGAGCAGTTTACCTTACAGGCGGAACGCGATTTGATAGAAAAGCTTCGTTTACCAGGGATAATAGGTGTAGAGGTATTAAGCTTTACAAGATTAGCTCACCATGTTTTTAATGAGGTTGGCGGATTAACAAAGGTACATATCAATGAATTAGGTAAAAATATGATTCTTCGAAAAATCGTAGATGATTTGGACAAAGAGCTTACCATTTATAGAAAAGCGGCTAGACAAGCTGGTTTTATCGACATGATGACCAAATTTTTAAGTGAGCTGAAGCAGTATGATGTATTACCTGAAGACATTAATAGAAAATTAGAAGAGCTAAAGGAAGAACCGATTCTACAGAGAAAATTACAGGATATTGCTTCTATATATGAACGCTTTAATAACTATGTACAAGGGGATTATATAGATTCAGAGGATTACATTAACCTATTAATCGATAAAATATCAGATAGCAACTATCTAAAGGATGCAGAGATATGGATTGATGGTTTTCATACTTTATCTCCTCAAATGTATCGCATTATAGAAAAGCTTGGATTGGTTGCAAAAAATATGACCTTTACATTTACAATGGATATAGAGCAGAAAGCCGAGGATGGAGACTTATTTAAAATATCTGCGCTTCATTTAACAAAAATTTGCGATATTGCTAGCAAGAATAATCATATAGAAGAAATAATTGATATGAATCATATAGGGCAAGGAGAGTCACATAAACGACCTGAAATCAAACATATTGAACAAGCATTTTACGCCTATCCGTATCAGCTTTATACAGAGAAAGCAGAACATATTACATTATTTGCAGGATTAAACCTACAAACAGAGGTAGAACATGTAGCAGCAAAAATCATTTCCCTTGTAAGAGATCAAGGGTATAGATGGAAGGATATAGCTGTAGTTACAAATAATACAGAGGATTATGCGCCCTTAATAAAAAGGGTATTTGAAGAGTATGACATCCCTTTTTTTCTCGATCAAAAGAGGAGAATTATGCATAATCCAATCATTGAATTGATTTTATCTTCTCTTGAGGTGATAGAAAAAGGCTATCCCTATCAACCGATTTTTCGATTATTTAAGACGGGCTTTAGTGGTATTGACATAAATCAATATGAAAAATTAGAAAATTATGTTCTTCGTTATGGCATCAAGGGGAAGAAATGGAGAGAAGCTTTTCCTTACGGAGATAGAGAAGAGCAGGAAGTGCTAAATACGGTAAGAGAAAGCTTTATGAATATCATGGAACGCTTGGAAAAAGCGATGAAAGGGAAGAAAACAGTAGCAGAAAAAACAAAGGCTCTATATGAGTTTTTACATAGTATAAAGCTTGATGAGCAGCTAGAACAATGGATCAATCGTTTAAGAGAGCAAGAGAAATACGAATATGTAAATGAATATACACAAGTATGGAATCTAGTAATGGAAATGTTTGATCAGCTAATTGAAATGGTTGGAGAGCAGCAAATGAGTACGAGGGAGTATATCAGGGTATTAGAATCAGGGTTTTTATCCGTTGAAATTGGAATAATTCCTTCGACCATTGATCAGGTACTTGTAGGAAATATGCAGCGTTCAAAAAGCCATGATATTAAAGCCCTATTTTTTGTTGGAGTAAATGATGGCGTTGTTCCTTCAAATAAAAATAATGAAGAAATTTTAGCGGATGAAGAAAGAATCTATATGAAAAAACAAGGCTTGTCCTTAGGAACAGATAGTGAGAAGAAAGCGTATGAAGAAAAATTCATGATATATTCAGTCCTCAGTAAACCAAGTGAATACTTGTGGATAAGCTATTCCTTGGCAGATATAGAAGGAAAGGCAATTCGTCCCTCTATACTAATGGATCGTTTTAAAAGGATTTTTCATGGATTAGAAATAGAAAGTGACATGAAAGAGGCTGCAGAAAAGGAAAGACAGTTTATCTCGACACCAAAAAGCACCTTTAAGCACCTAGTGGAGCATTTAAGACTCTTTGCCGCTCATAAACCGATAGAACCGATTTGGTGGGAGGTGTATAAGTGGTATCAGGAGCATGGAGCATGGGAAGCTAAAAGGAGTGTCATTATCGATGGATTATTTCATCGTAATCAAGTGAAGGATTTGGATGGAGGAACTGCAAAGAAAGTCTATAAAACACCAATTCGTGCAAGTGTTTCAAGGCTGGAGCAGTTTGTAAATTGTCCTTTTTCTCATTTTGTTAAATATGGACTAAGGCCTAAGGAAAGAAAGATGTATAAAGTGGAGGCACCAGATGTAGGGGAAATATTTCATAACTCCTTAGAATTATTTACGAAGAAGTTAATGGAACATAACATTATATGGCGTGAATTGGATAAAAAACAAACCGATATGCTTATTGATCAGGTAGTAGATGAAGTAATTCCAAACCACGGAAATGAGATTATGTTGAGTAATAATCGCTATAAATATCTGGTGCAACGATTAAAAAGGATTAGCCGTCGAGCAGCTTGGACATTAACAGAGCATATAAAAAGGAGCGGCTTTGAACCGATAGGCTATGAGGTAGGCTTTGGGCTTGAACAGCCATTTCCACCAATCGAAATAGCACTTCCAGATGGAGATAAAGTATATTTGGAGGGAAGAATCGATCGTGTAGATATCTATGATGATGATGAGAGTGCCTATATAAAAGTGATTGATTATAAATCTGGACATAAAGAATTTTCATTATCTGAAGTATATCAAGGGGTACAGCTGCAATTGATGCTTTATCTTGAAGCAATTCTCGTCAATAGAGAGCAATTGAATAAGAAGAAATTAAAGCCTGCTGGAATTTTTTATTTTAAAATAGATGACCCTATGGTGCAAACAAATGAAAAAATAGTAGACCATATCGAAAAAGAAATTCGTCGAAAGCTAAAGATGAAAGGATTAGTATTAAAGGATGTGAATATCGTTCGGGAAATAGATCGAGAAATAGATGGCTATTCAGAAATCATTCCAGTTGGCTTAAAGAAGAGTGATGAGTTTTATGATAAATCATCTGTACTCGATTATGAAGAATATATGGCTATACTTGACCATGTTCGTAAATTAGTAAAGGAAATTAGCTTTGAGATAATAAAAGGAAATATTCGCATTCAGCCCTCAAAAAACGGTAAGCAGGTTGCCTGTCAATATTGTTCCTATCAGGCTATATGTCAATTTGATCAACGTTTTCAAGATAACACGTATCAATCGATAAAAAATATGTCCGATAAGGAAGTAATTGCTAGCTTAATGGGGGAGGAGGAGAAAGTAAGTGGTGATGTGGACGGAAGATCAACGGAAAGCGATTGAATCGAGAAATAGTAATCTTCTAGTTGCGGCTGCAGCAGGTTCAGGGAAAACAGCTGTGCTTGTAGAACGGATTATTCAATTGATACTGAAGGATAAAATAGATATTGATAGCCTTCTGATTGTAACCTTTACCAATGCAGCTGCAGGAGAAATGAGAGAAAGGATAAGTGTCGCACTCTTACAGGAATTAGACAAAAAAAATGAAAACGAACAGCACCTACGAAAACAGCTTCATCTATTGAATAAGGCGTCCATTAGTACCATTCATTCCTTTTGTATTGATGTGGTAGGAAGATATTTTCATCTATTGGATATCGATCCTAACTTTCGTATTGCCGATGGGACAGAAACAGCGATATTAAAGATGGAAGTAATGGAAGAATTACTTGAGCAGGAATACGAAAAGGCTGATAGGAATTTTTTAGGGCTAGTGGAACGCTTTGGAGGAAATAAGGTAGATACACCATTACAGGAGCTCATTTTAGCAGTATACCATTTCATTCAAAGTAAACCGTATCCGAT
>JAENYW010000026.1 GCA_016841555.1 Tepidibacillus decaturensis | reverse complement strand
AAGCTTGTTTTCCCAATTCCAGCTTCCCCTATAATGGATACAAATGATGTAGAATCAAAGGGTTGGAAAAGAGTATGCAATAATTTAATTTCATCTTCTCGTTCAAGCAAAAACGTATAATCTAAATCAGTAATAGTTTTTAATTGAAGTGGTGAATATGCCTTTACTAATTTTTCTTTATTTTTCATCTGTAATTTTTGAGGTGTAGTATATTCTATCTCTTCCTTTGTTTCTTGGTATATAGATTCAGAAACTAGAATCGTTCCTTTTGATGCAGAAGTCTGTAACCTTTGAGCAGTGTTGACGATATCCCCCATCACAGTATAGTCCTTATCAAAGTAATTACCAACACTTCCTGTGACGACTAATCCATAATTAACCCCAATCGTAAGATCAAGTGTCAAGCCTTTATGTGCAAGATGTTCTTGAGAGAATTCCTTTACCCTTTGAAGCATTTCCAAACTACATGTAACGGCTCTTCTCGGATCATCGCTATGGGAATGCTTTGCACCAAATAGAATCATGACACAATCACCAATATATTTATCTATCATTCCTTCTAATTCATAGACTGGTTTTGTAATATATTGAAAAACATCATTGATAATTTCTCTTACTTCTTCCGGATCTAGCTGCTCCGATAATGCAGTAAATCCTGATACATCCGCAAACATTACCGCTACATTTTTCCGTGTTTCTGCTAACGTCTCAAAATTTTGAACAGAGTTTTTCTGTCCCTTGTTCATCTCCGTTCCACAATTAAAGCAATATTTCGCCATTAGTGGATTAGGTGAACCACAAGAATGACAAGAAATAGGAAATTTCATTCCACATAATGGACATTCATGTATATTATCTGAAGGCAAATGATACCCACAGTTATAACAAATCATCTAATCACCTCATAAGTAGAATACACCATTTTCAATACAATAGTTATTATTACATTTTTTTCTAAAATAATATTGACAAACTATTAAATATATGGTTTACTTAAGCTAATAATAAAGTAGAATATAATATTATTATACAACATCAAACACAAAAGCAATATATACAGTTTTTTGAAGAAAAAAGTTATATTATTGTCGATAATGGCAAACTTATCGAAAGATAAGGACGCAAAACCGTGGGTCTAAGGGATTTTCTATCCTATGACTGCCTGGCTGCCGAAACAAAAGATTTTTTTACTAGAGTCCTCTAGTAATTATCTTAGTTATTAAGCGCCTATGGTTTCGCCATAGGTGCTTTTTTATTTAAAAACATCCAAGGGATTCTCATAAAAAAAAATTTTGGAGGAGATAACAATGAAATTGAGTAAAAAAGCATTTCTACTTCTTTTGGCTTTTACTTTCATTTTTTCTAGTATCCCAGTATTAGCTGCTAGCAATGACCCCGTTATTTATAAGGAAACAATTACTCTTGATGCAAATGGAGGAAGATTTCAAATCGGCTTTGTCAATGTTGAGTTTAAAAAGGATTTTTTAGATGATGAGCTACTACCTGCTACCTTTGATATTGAAATCTATGCAGAGAATGGGGTTGGTTATATCTCCTTCTCACCAGACACACCTAAATTTAATAAAAAGGTGCATATTCGAGTAGATAGCTATAAAGTACTTCTTTATGATAAAGCGACTAATCAAAATATTAAAATACACATACCTAAGCAGCAAATACTCGCGGAACACTTTTCAGCTTATGCATTTCATAGAAGATAACTAATCTCAAGCCCTCATAAAAACCCTCTTATTAAAATAGCATTATTAGAGGGTTTTTTCTTTTATTTATGGTAAAATAGATAATAATAAATATGACGAGGTATCCTATCATGAGTTTTTATTATCTTCTTTTAGGGCATTTACTAGGGGATTTTACATTCCAAACAGATAATATTGCCAAGTATAAAAGTATACAATGGAAATGGAATCTACTACATACCGTTATCGTAACCTTAAGTATGCTTATATTTGCCATTCCCTTTGGCCAATTAGCAGTTTTCCTTGTCATTATTAATGGAATTCTGCATTTTATCATTGATTCTTTTAAAGCTTAGCTGTTTTTTAAGCATACTCGATGGGAATTTCTCTATTTTCTATTGGACCAAGCTGTACACATATTTATAATTTTTATCTTATCTCTTTTCATTACTTCCGAACCTCAATTTTTGCTTTTTGAACAAAAGACGATTGTTTTTTTTATTGCTTTTGTTTTCACTGTATCTTTTTCCTCTATTTTTAATCAATATATACTAAAAATGCTATTCAAAAACAATAGTAATCATTTTTTTATGGAGAATGAACGTACAATAGGAAATATTACTAGAATTAATGTTTTTTTTATAACTTATGGATCTTACCATTTCTCTATGCTTTTGATTTTTTTGATACCTTTCTTCATGCTTTTTATGTTCTATATGTATAAGAAAAAATGGTACACATGGATGAGTGCTGATTACTTTAGCGCAAAATTAGCTATAGACACCATTCTGCCATTTTTTACTGTGCTTTTTTTCAATTAGAAAATAGTTAATTGACGTTCACGAGATAACTCTTCTAATAGTTTGACTCCACCAATACTATTTCCCTTATCATCTAGCGCGGGGCCTATAACACCAATTCCGAATTGCTTAGGAGCTAAGGCAAGAATCCCACCACCTACTCCACTTTTAGCTGGAATACCGACCTTTAATGCAAATTCTCCTGATGCATTATACATACCACATGTAATCATAAAGGTTTTTGCGATACGAACAATACCTGCTGGGATAAGCTGTTCATTGCTACTTATTAACTTACCATCATTCGCCATAACCGCGCCTATTTTTGCTACATCCATTGATGTCACTTCAATAGAGCTCTGCTTAAAATAGACTTCAAGATGCTCTTCAATATTTCCCTTAATAATACCGTAATTTTTCATATAATATGCTAAGGCTCTATTTAAATCCCCTGTAGCATTTTCTGACTGATAAACTTTATCATTATAAGAAATCCTATCATTTCCTGTCATTTTTCTTATTAAATCTATTATCTTAAAAAAACGTTCTTCTGCTGTACCTTCTATTAAAGATACCGTTGCTATTGCTCCTGCATTTATCATTGGATTTAGTGGTTTAGATGGCTTTATGGTTTCTAATTTTACAATCGAATTAAAGGGATCACCTGTCGGCTCCATCCCAACATATTGAAAAACTTCATCTACTCCATTCTCCATTAGCGCAACCATGAGCGTTATAACCTTAGTTATACTTTGTAGGGTGAATTTGTACTGATAATCACCTGCTGTATATAATTCTCCATTTAAACCAAAAATACTAATTCCTAAAATGGAAGGATCCACATTCTCCAATTCAGGAATATAATCTGCTAAATTTCCATTTTGTGTCCATTTTCTATTTTTATTAATTAAATCCTGTAAAACCTTCTGCATAAGTATAAACCCCTTCTATATTAATCTGTTCCATCAATATAGCTGCTCTACTAAATGTTGCTCATCATTTAAATTAGGATCTAATTCTAATGCTATGCTTAAATATCTTCTTGCCTCATCATCATTTTTTTCAAAATGAGCAATTAATGCTAATTTATAATACGCTTGTGAATTATTTGGTTCAAGTGCTATTACCAGCTTATACTGTTGTCTTGCTAACGTCGTATTTCCTATTTGCAGTGCCGTCTCTGCAAAATCAATATGGTAAGGTACGTAATTTGGATAATACTTAACCAAATGAGCAAAAATACGTTGGGCTTCCTCTATTTCTCCATTATCTAACGCATCTTCTCCTCTAATATTAATTGCAATAGGATTCCCAACCACCTCACGTTCTTCTATTCCCCACCATGTAATGAACAATATCCCTATAATGAGTAACGAGGATAGAAGGCTTATGGCCCATTTTTTATTTTTCTGTTTAGGTAAATGAACGATAGAAGCAACGATAAATCCCCCAATTAACCCCCCTATATGAGCAAAATTGTCAATATTCGGGACAACTATGCCAAAGACTAGGTTAATACCAATAATCGTTAAAACATCCCTCCCTAGGGTACGAAAAAAAAGATCAGGATATATATAACCAAAATAAAGCAGGGCACCAAACAACCCAAATATAGCACCTGAAGCCCCTGCGGCTATATTGGATGGTAGAAAAAGAAAACTGGCAATATTACCTATTATTCCAGCAATAAGATAAATACTAAAAAAACGAACAGAACCATAAATCTTTTCTGTAACTTTTCCCAAATAATAAATCGCAAGATTATTTAAAGCAAAATGAAGAAATCCAATATGTAAAAAGATAGGGGTAATAAGACGCCAATACTCTCCATTCGCGATGGAAAACGCTTCTTTTGCTCCATAATAATATAACACCTCTATATTTGTGCTACCACCAGCAAAAGTCATTAATAGAAATAATACAGTGTTAATCGCGATAAAAAGGTAGGATAATATTGTCTTTCCATAATTAAATATTTTCCTTACATCTTCCTCCCTCTTATTCTCCGTTTCCATTATCTCATCTAAGATTTGTTTAGGCTCTTCAAATACAGGATTTGAGAAATAATATAGGAATGACTCCTTACTAACAGGAAAATTGTCAAATGTATCCGAAGGAATACCGAGCTGTTCTTTTTCTAGATCAACAAATCCCATATGTACTTCTAATTGATTAGACATTCCATTATTAGCTGTATTAGAAATGATTTGATAAATTTCTTGAGAAGGGCTCTGCGGAAATAGATACAGATTCAAAAACTTCATTTTTTTAACATTTGCTTGTATTTTCATCAGATTCGCACTTTCTAATGCAGCTTCCATATCTTGAACAAGATGATTTGGCCAAATATAATCAACAGATACGAGTCGAATATATACTAGTGTTGTTTTTGTATTTTTGATAAAATGTAAGACAGGGTTAGCTTGATCAATTATCCTCTTATCTTTATTGTGAATCATCGAAAAATGATTTTCTTTTACTAATCTTTTAGCAACAGACCAAGTATATTGTTGTAGCAATTGCAAGGAATTAGCTCCCTTCAAAAAAATATTTTAGTTATATGTCTTATTCTAACAAATCAAAAACCGAAAGGAAATCTTTTGCATGGTAATTCCACATTGAATTTGCTACAATTAAGTAAACTTCCATCAAATGGTGGTTGATGATGAGTGCCCTTATCTGGTTCTTAACGTCGGTTATTTCCTACCTATAGAGGTAGCTGCATACTGCCGATTAGAACGGGATAAAGGAAATAAACTGTTATTAGGAGGTTCAATACACTTATGCCTGAAACGCAAATAAAAGAGTTGGTTATATTGTCTGAGGATGTATTAACAAAAATACAGTCCCCTTTAGAAGATTTTTTAAATTACTATACAGTTCCCCAGCTAGTATCATCTAATAATCAAAAAGACCTTGAACATACGAAATATATCCTTTCTGATATGCGTCATTTGTTAGTCTCATGTGAAAATACATTAAACAAATTAGGAGTAGTAAGTAGAAGTAAGCAATTTAATAAAGATTTTGCTGAACATGTTTTATATGAAACCGTTCATTTATGTGTTAATAAATTTTATTATCCTGACCACGAATTATATGAAGAGGATGGTCGGAATGCTTATACTGGGAAAGATGCAATAACATTTACTTATGACCATCATACTAAAATAAAAGAGACCATTCTTTCCCTTTCCAAATACTTCGAAGTATTACGCGAGGAATTAAACTACTATGAAACAGACTATATAACCAAAAAAAGGTTAGAAGGGAAAACGTATTAACAAAAACATGGTAGCTTGTAAAGAAAGTCCTAGATCAAGGCGCGACGACAGCTAGGGATTGCAGCGTATACAGACATACGTAAGAGTCCTAGATGGAGGTCGAAGAAAAGCGTCACGTCCTGTGACTCTCCGACACTTGCACGTCCTGTGCTTCGAAGCAACGAAGAGATAGGACTTTATCTACAAGCTAGATAAAAAATAAGCCTAAACAACGGCTTATTTTTTAATTTTTCTATTAAACATAATCCACGATAAAAATAAAATACCACCTACTCCAATCATGGAATAAACAATCAACGAATCATCCCAATACTTCTTTTCTTCCTCTTTCTTTGCAAAAGAAATATTCTTAGGGGATTCAGGAATTTTAGGAGAATCCTTATCTTTTATGATAAACTTAGGAATATCCTTGCTAATACCTTGGACCAGTTCAATAGTTGCCTGCGCTAATCCTGTATTGTTTATAACAGGGACAAAATAAGTTTCAATTTCATATTGAAAAAAGGAGGCATCTATCCCTCTTTTTTGTAGAGCTTCACCTGTCATCCCCATTATCTGCTTATCTTCCGTTAATACGAGAATAAGAATCGTATCTTGAGGTAGCTTTTTATAAGTAAATAAAGCTTGTCCTATATCTTCAATCTTTCCATGAAAGGATGGAAGAATAATAATTTTATACATTTCAGGTAGACTTTTTGCTTCATTCTCGATAGATTCCCTTTCCTCTTGAGTAAAATACGCTTCCGAATCTTCAACAATAGTCTCTTGTGAGCTATTTAAATTAGCATATACTATTTGTTGAAGAGGAGATATTGCGAACATTAATAATAGAAAGAAAATCCACCTACCCAAAATGACACGCATCTAACCCAATCCTTCCCTAAAATTTCATTGTTTTCATTATAACACATGACAACATAATAGGTCATAGGTAGAAAGAAAAATTACTTTATTAGTTTATTCACTTATTAAAAGAGAAGTTTAGATAGGTAACGTTCTCTCTTCCCCATAATTAGAAAATTGAATATCTACAATCATCATTTCTTGAAACTCTTCACCCTGTAATTGGTAATTAGTATTGATATGTTGTACAATCTGTTGAATAAGCATATTAGCAGGATCATAATAAACAGTGAAGGAAGCTTCTACATCCATTGTATTAACCATTTCATCAATCTGCTCTTCCGTAGCCTGTAGTTGCTTATCTAGTTCTTCTCTCATTTGCGTTATTTCTTCATCAGTTAATCCTAGATTTTCCTTCATTTCTTTCATTTCTTCTTCCGATAAACCGCCATTTAATACATTCCTAAGCTGATTCACTATTAATTCCTTCATTGATTTTTGATTTAACTGTATAAGAAGTCCCTCACTACTTTCTTTTTTATCTAAGCGTTCCGTATGTATCGAATTTTTAGCTATCATCGTTAAGAAAAATTCTGGATTCCAATTTTTTAGCTCATAAAATAATGTTTGGTCTTGTGTACCTATCTGTTCCCATTCCTCTCCTTTAGAATACTTCACCATCATCTTATCAGGATATTGGATAAACTGCATTTTTTCTTCTGGCATTCCTTCGATACTCGCAATGCTTAAATCCATATACATGTTATCTTTGTTATGAATAAATCCATTAAATTGAACCACATCCTCCATCATTTTTTCACTTAATGTAACGGAGGTTTTTCCTTGAAAAGTGTAATGCTTTTGATTAGCCATTTTTTCTAATATAGTGGACTGTACTGTATTTATATTTTCTTCATTTGTTTGAGGAGATACTGTACATCCTACGGTTAATACGACGAGTGTCATTAATAAAAAAAGCTTCTTTATTATTTTCATCCTTCATCCACCTTTTCTGTTTTTTTTATCATTACCAAAATAAGGGGACTATATCCATTAAAAATCACTAATAACACGAAAAAAACACCAAAATTCAGGTGTTTTTTTCGTGTTATATTATCTTTGTTCTGCAAAGTGTATAATTTCATGTAAAAGCTCATCTCTTTTTACATTTATCGCATCAAAATCCATCGCTTTGATATAATAAGCTTCTAATTGATCATGAAGTCGTTTTGCTTCTTTTAAATAATTAGTACCAATTGTCATTTTTATCTTATATCTAGATTCGACATTTTCTAGCTCCTTCTCTTTTTCCATTTCTACATTTGGATCAATACATAAATCAAACATATCTATAACTTCATCCGTTTCTCTCGTTGGATTGATTACATGCGGTGCGGTTCCATCTACAATAGCTGTACCTAAAGCTGGTATGATAATCATATCTAAACTATTCGGATCAAAGCCACATGGATAATACTCTACTGAAAGTCTATATTGTTCTGCATAATGACCAATTTTCTTCATTAATGTTGATTTACCACTTCCTGGTCTTCCTTTTACAATATACCTTTTGGTGATATCCTCTGTAATGTTATCTATAAAATTCACTGCCCCTTCTGGCGTTGCTGCTCCAAAAAACAGCCTTCGCGTTGTAGGATGTTTTTCTTTTGATATTTCCACACTAAATATTTTACCTATCAAGTCTTCTATCACTTGATCTGCCTTCTTAAAATTCATGGCGGACAAATAAATTTCTTCCCATTCATCATGAATTCCCTTCGCTTCTGCAAACTGATGATACGCTGATAGAAAATTTTTTGAAATATCATTTGTTAATTTAACAATCTCTTTTCTATTCTCTCTTAATTGATCAGCATTCCAAAACAATCCAAGATTTATAATTTCATCGACAACACCGGGATACTTCGGATCGACAATATGGGGTGCAGTTCCATCCACGATACCTAATTTTAACGTTGGAATAATAACCCCATCTAGAGATTGATTATCTGAGGAACAGTGTAAAAATTGAATATCGTAGTTACGATCTGCCATATGTAAACCTATCTCTTTCATTATTGAAGACTTTCCAGTACCAGGACCACCCTTTAATATATATAAACGATCTAACCCTTTTAATGCTTCATCGTAAAGTGAATAAAAACCTATACTAGTATTCCCACCTGCATAATAATTTTTTATTAGTCCCATTTCATTTCCTCCAGTCATACAAGATCAATTTATGGCATTAGCCCAATTTTATTCTATGCATAATATATGCAAATGTTTCTTCTCCATTCATTTTTTTACTTTTCCTGACCCTAACCTATAGACATTACTGCATTTTTCTTATATTATTGAATGAATATACATTTCATTCACTCATCTTTACTTTTCTTATAACCTGCTTCATATTCCTTTTACAAAAAGGTAGTAAAATAGTAAAGTATTCTAAAAAAGAAGGTGATATCTTGTCTAAACCTCATCTTATTGCACTTGACTTAGACGGAACACTATTAACGAATGAGAAAAAAATCACACCTAGAACGAAAGCTACCATTAAAAAAGCAAAGGAAAATGGACATATTGTTGTGATTGCTACTGGAAGACCTCACCGTGCAAGTATGACCTATTATCATGAGTTATCTTTAAATACACCAATGGTTAATTTTAATGGTGCATACACGCACCATCCTGCTGATAAATACTGGGGTACCTATCATTCTCCACTTCAATTAAACACAGCAAAATCTATTATTGAAACCTGCCATACGTTTCAAGTGAAAAATATGTTTGCTGAAGTAATTAATGATGTATATGCTCATCGTTACGATAATGATATACATGAGTTATTTTCCCTTGATGACACAACAATTAAAACAGGAGACTTATTATATCATCTCACAGAAGATCCAACGTCACTTTTAATTTTTCCAGAGAATAATCAGGTCGACCTAATAAAAAAGCATCTAGAGGAGATTCATGCAGATCTAATAGAATATCGTAATTGGGGAACTCCCTGGAATGTTATCGAAATTATACGTGCAGGGATTAGCAAAGCAACAGGACTTCAACAAATTGCTGACTACTACAATATTCCCTCTGAAAGAGTTATTGCCTTTGGTGATGAAGATAACGATTTGGAAATGATTGAATTTGCAGGTCATGGGATAGCAATGGAAAATGCAATTGATGATTTGAAAAATATTGCTAAGACCGTAACAAAGAGCAATGAAGAAGACGGTATTGCAATTTATTTAGAAAAAACCCTTGCTTTATAAAAAAAGGGCTGTTGCAAAACGAACTAAATAGTTCGTTTTGCAACAGCCCCTTAATATTTCTGATGAAATAATCATCAGTCAGCATGGTTACTCCTGTGACAATTGGTGAAAAAATCTTGTGATTTTTCCCTCTCCTTTTATTGGAGTAATATGTAAACGATTTAATTCAAAGGTAGCAAATAAATGATTATTTGTTTCCCATTCTAATTCATAATCTGTTACACCTAAGTAAGTACTTTTATCTAAGCTAATTGTGTCGGTATAAAAATAAAAGTCATGACGTTTTGTTTGGAGCATACCGATTATCTGTAAAGAAGAGTATTCTATTTTTAAGCGATGAAATAGCTGATTCATTATTGGTATATTTTTATTCAATCCAACCTTTATATATTCTCTTGCCTCCTCTTCTGAAATTGTTTGTCTTATTTCTTGGTGTTGATTATAGCTTCCCTTATTATCCTCTGGAATTTTGACCTGTAGCTCCCATGTCTCTTCCTTTTCACGAATTCGAACAGTTACCCCTTGATGATGTAATTCGTAATCCTCTGTATCAAAATAATAATTAGTCTGATTATAAGACGGCATTGCTATGCAAAACTGAGGGAAATAGGTTAATAAGGAATCAAAGCTTTCTTTTGTTAACATCGCTTTATATTCTATTTCCTGCTCTTTTATCAGTTTATCTGATTGTTTCATTTTCTCCCACCTTCGTTTAATAATAATCCTTTTCTTATTGTACAGTAGTAAAATAAAAAAAAAAACAAATGGACCTAAATGTGCCCATTTGTTTGCAGCTTGTAGAGAAAGCCCAATTCCTGCGTTGTTCTTCCATCTAGGACTCTTACGTATTTCTGTATACGCTGCGATCCCTAACTGTCATCACGCCTTGATCTTGAACTTTCTTTACAAGCTGTCATCCTGACGAGTTTCTCGTCAGTCTGAAAACAAATGGACCTAAATGTGCCCATTTGTTTGATATTTATTTTCTAGTTTTGATGCTGCTTCTTTATCAATAATTACTGTTACATTGGGATGTACCTGTAATAGTGAAGCAGGCAAAAACGTATCTACTCTTCCAGAAAACATATTAGCTATTACTTCAGCCTTATTACTGCCATTTGCTAATAATAGAATCTCTTTTGATTTCAATATTGTTCCTACTCCCATTGTTATCGCGTGAGTTGGAACCTCGTCAAACGATGAAAAAAATCGAGCATTTGCTATTCTTGTTTCCTCTGTTAAAGAAACAATATGTGTGCCGGTTTCTAAAGAAGTAGCTGGTTCATTAAATCCAATATGTCCATTGGATCCAATGCCTAATATTTGAAGATCAATTCCACCTAAATGTTCAATCAAGTCGTCATATTCTGCACACGCTTTATTACAAACCTCTATTTCGTTAATGAATTTAGATTCACAATAAGGAATATGCGTATTACTTAAATCTATATCTATTTTAGAAAAGAAATGCTCCATCATGTACGTATGATAGCTTTGTGCGTGTTGAAGGGCAAGCCCCACATACTCGTCAAGATTAAAGGTTGTTACATTTTTAAAAGAAACATTTTCATTATTTACCATATCCAATAATTTTCCATACATACCAAGGGGAGTACTACCTGTTGCAAGACCTAAAACAGAATCAGGCTTTTTCTTGACCTGCTTTGCTATAACTTCTGCTGCCAAGAGACTCATTTCCTGATAATCCTTTGCTACCATTAATTCCATATGCGTTCACTCCCATGTTACCTGCTGTATTGTTCGATTCCATCTATCCAAACCTGTTGAACCATTCCATTTTCCTTAACAGCAACCATGTTTGCTCGTTTTCCTACCTCAATGGAGCCTATTTCATGAGCCACACCAAGTCTCTTTGCAGGAATTAACGAAGCCATATTAACTGCCTCCCATATAGGAGTATTTGTAAAACGGACTGTATTCATAATCGCTATGTTCAAAGTAAGCAGGCTTCCTGCCAATGTTCCATCTGCTAAAGTAGCCTTTCCTGCATGTGTAGCTACTCTTAATCCCCCTAAGTCGTACTCTCCTTCAGGCATATCAATCGCGCGAATACCATCAGAAATAAGCAAGACCTTTGCTGTACCTTTTGTTTTTATTAAAACATCTACTGCTTTAGGATGAACATGATAACCGTCCACTATCACTTCTGTATAGACATTATCTAATGCTAAAGCAGCTCCTACTACACCCGGCTCCCGATGATGAAAGCCACTCATCGCATTATAGGTATGAGTAATATGGCTAGCTCCTAATTCAACAGCCTTTTCTACCTCTGCATAGGTTGCATTGGTATGACCAATAGAAACAATAACTCCACGCTCTACAAGCTCCCTTATCACATGTTCTGCCCCTTCATTCTCTGGAGCTAACGTAACAATTTTTAGCGCCCCATCAGAAGCTTGATAAGCCCATTTACCGTCGCCTTCTTTAGGAAACTGAATATATTCAGGGTTTTGAGCACCTTTATATGCAGGACAAATCCATGGTCCTTCCAAATGAATACCAAGTATCTCTGCTTTTCCTTGTGTTCTTTTCCAACTTTTTACCGTACTCATCACTTTACTTAAGTGATCCTTTTCACCTGTAACGGTAGTAGCTAAAAATCCTGTTACTCCATATTGAATAAGTGTTGCAGCAATCGTAGAAAGTGCAGCATCGTTCCCGTCCATCACGTCCGCTCCACCTGCACCATGTACGTGAATGTCCAATAATCCTGGCCATATATATCCTTCTTTCCACTCTACACATTGACCTTGATCTAAGTCTTCATTTGTTTGCTGCTTGCCTACATAGACAATTTGCCCATCTTCTACTGTAATTTGTCCATTTTTTAATAAGCCATTTGGTAATACAATATTACCAATCCATACCTTTTTCATTATTCCTTAACTCCTCCAAGTGTAAGACCTTTAATAAAGTATTGCTGGAAGGCAATAAAGATAATAATCATTGGTATCGCTGCAACAGCAGCACCACTCATTAGTAGCTTAAAGATTGATAAGTTAGCATCTTGCAATGTTTTTAATCCTACCGGTAATGTGTATAAATCTGCGTTATTTAACACAATAATTGGCCATAAAAATGAATTCCAAACATTCATAAAGGTAAAAATACCAAGTGTCGCTAATGCTGGCTTAGATAGAGGTATCACCACTGTCATAAATGTCCTCCATTCGCCTGCACCATCTATTCTAGCCGCATCTAGTAGTTCATTTGGAATAGAAAGTAAAAATTGACGCATGAGGAAAACACCAAATACCATTGATAGATCAGGGAATATCAACGCCCAATGGGTATCAAATAAACCTAATTTTTGTACCATTATAAACATGGGAACTAATGTAACCTGTCCAGGAATCATCATTGTAGAGACAATCAACCAAAAAATTAAGTTTCTTCCTGGAAATCTTTTTTTAGCTAATACATATCCTGCCATCGTATCAATAATTAATATTCCTATCGTAACAACAACAGCTATATAAAAGCTATTAAAAATCCATCGCCAGATATTTGTATGTTTAAATAAATAAGCATACATCGAAAACGAATTTGTTATAATACCAGACATCAATTCTCTATGATGAGTAGCTAATTCAATATTTCCGTCCTTTTCCGCCGTTCTAGCTTCTTGCCAATGCTCTATATATTCTGATATACCTGCAGGGTAGAATTTGGGAGGACTAGCCTCTACATAGGAAATAGGTTGGGCTAAATCTTCATCCTGATACGCGGTCAATTGAAGAGAAGTACTAAAAACCCAATATAATGGTAGCAGGGAAATAATTGCAGCAATACTAATCATCATGTAAAGAAAAAATTTACCGCTTTTTTTTGCCATATGGTTCATTACCTTCACCTCCTAATCGTCTGTTTTTAACACACGGTATTGAATGATAGAAAAGATTAATATGATGATAAATAAGAATATTGATTGTGCCGCAGCAACACCAAATTCAAAATCTCGGAAGGCTGTTTTATAAATAATGTGAACAAGCGTTTCAGTTGCATGTCCAGGACCGCCCTTGGTCATCAATATAATTTGTGTAAATACTTGAAACGAACCTATGGTACTTAACATTACTAAATATAACGTAGTTGGTTTTAACATAGGCAACGTGATAAATAACCATCGCTGAAAAGGTCCTGCCCCATCAATTTTTGCAGCTTCATATAAAGATTCAGAAATATTATTCATCGCTGCAAGATATAAAATAATACCTACACCAGGTGGGATTAAAAGAGTCATAATAATAATTGCCCATAAAGCTGAGGATGATTGCCCTAACCAATCTATAGGTGCGATACCAAACCAGCTTAAGATATAATTAAATAATCCGTAACGATAATTATAAATCCACCTCCATACCATTGCGATAATAACCATGGACGTAACCGTAGGTAAATAAAAGGCCGATCGATAGAAGCTTTGTCCCAATTTACCCAATGGATGAATTAAGCTTGCCAATACTAATGCAATGATGACACTCCCTGGTACAGTAATAATTGTGTATTTAAATGTATTTCCCATTGCAATATAAAAAGCTTCGCTTTTTAACACTTTTTCGAAGTTTTCTAAACCAACCCATTCACTGCCGAATATTCCGTATTTTTGGAACGCAATGAAAAATGCCCACACCACTGGAATAACAACAAAAAGTGTAAAAAAAGTGAGCTTAGGTACTAAGAATAAATAACTAACCCTATTTTTCCATATATCCTCTAATAATTTCATTACTTTTTTCCTCATCTTTATCACCTAATTTCTTAGGATGGAAAGAGCTTGAACGGTCTCAAGCTCTTTCCTCATACAATTCATATTTTATTTACTATTTAATGATTTCTTCTACTCCAGAACGTGCAGCCTTTAATCCGTCCTCTGGAGATTGTTCTCCATTAAGAACTAATTGTAATTGTCTTTGAATCACTTCATCAACTTTTTTCCATTCTTTGTGTCTTGGAAGCATGATTGCATTTTCAGTCAATTTCATAGCTTGAATCATTTGTTCGTTTCCTTCAAACGGATTTTTTTCTGATGCACTTTTCAGAGCAGGAAATACACCATAGTTTTTTGCCATCTCATATTGTTCATTCGTGCTTGCAAGAAGTTTAATAAACTCAGCAACTGCTTTTTTCTTTGCAGTATCCTCTTGATGATACATTACCCATCCACCAACTCCGCCGATGGTTACAGGATGTCCAAGATCTCCGGTAGGGTATGCAGCAACCATAAAGTTCGTTTTATACTTATCTCCACGAGCAGTAGAGATCGCCCAAGTTGCCCACGGTTCTACTGCAACAGTACGTTGATCGGAAGCAGCCCATGATTTCCAGACTCCACCGATATCAGTTCCACCCATTTCTTGTGGAGCTGCTTTATGAACAAACTCCAAATCAGCAAGCTTTTGTAGTCCTGAGATTCCTTTCGCGTCATCAAAAGTGTATTCAGTCATATCTTCTGAAAGGGGTTGTCCACCATCCATATAAAGGAATGGCCATGCTTCATAGTAGCCTGGAAGAACGTAAGTTGAAAAACCATAAACATCAATTTTTCCGTCACCATCACGGTCAAATGTTAATTGCTTCATTTTATCTGCGAATTCATCGTAGGTCCATACTCCGTCTTTTGGAGGTTCTACTCCACGCTCTTGGAAGATATCTAAATTAAGTAGTAAGGAATGAACGGTCATCGAGTTTGGAACGCCATAAATCTTTCCTTCGTACTTATAAGCATCAACTGCATTTGGATAGAAGTCATTCCATTCTTCTGTAGTGTAGATCTCGGCTATCGCCGCATCAACACATTATTGAATTTGGTCAAGGCTCAAGAATCCACTCATGTCAATTGGAGCAATATCTGGCCAATTTCGACCAGCAATCGATACATTTAATTTATTTGGCAGTTCCTCCCAAGGAACCTGAACAATTTCAATCTCTACACCAGGATGACTTTGCTCAAATTCTGCTTTTTTCTCTTCTAACCAGAAAAATTTGTTCTCTTCAGCATTTGACCAACGTGGTCCATCCCAAATTGTTATTTTACCTGTCCATGGTTTTTCCTCTTGAGGAGTTTTCTCTGCACTTGGAGCTTGTGGTGCTTCTTCTTTAGCCCCACATCCTGTAAACATACTCATTAATGTAGCCAATAAAGCTATAATTGTAAGCAATTTTACTAATTTCATTTTTATTTCCCCCTTGGTTTATTATTTTGATAAGACGATAAGCCATTTCTTTACTGGTAACTTATCCCTCCTTTTCTTCCTTGCTGTCAATATATTTATGAAGAAACCTCCCTCTCCCATACTACTTTATTGGGAATAGGTGAGTATTTATATCGTGAGACCAAAGCCTTTTTCTGCATAACCAGGAATAGTCACCGGTAATTTTCCATAAGGCTTACGCTTTCCAAATACAATAGCTGCAGCAGCTTCTAACGCTGGAATAGAATGTTCATAAATTGCTAAAAACGCATTAACATTAGGGATAGCAATTAAATCATAGGGATTACGCATCCCAATGGTAATAACATGCTTTCCATTTTCAAGCAAGGTATTCACCAGCTGCGCTTGACTAGTATACATATGTGCATTAACTGTACCAACAATAATTGTCTTCACATCAGAAGCCAGCTTTTTCACTTCCTCTAGCTCTTTTTGAGTCGGTGATGAATGCATACTATACTCCACTACTTGTTCATGATAATTACGTATAACATCCCCTAAGCTATAGGTAAATGTACGTTCATCTTCAACCATTGTATGCACTTGGTTTTGTGGATAAATCACTAAAATTTTATCCTCCGTATTTACCTTTAATGGCAGTATTCCTTGATTCTTTACTAAAGTAACCCCTCGTTCGAACTGTTTTTTTGCAATATCCTGATGTTCTTTTCCTCCAATAAAGGATGGTAGTTCTTTTCCAGCGTTAGGTAATTTATCCCACGCTACATATTTTTTCTTTAACGCTACTATTCTCTCTACTGATTGATTGATTCTCTCTTCTGTTATCTCCCCTGTATCTACCGCTGTTACAATGCGCTCTATTGCTTCATGCTGAAGGGTGTGACTATGAGAAATCATCAGCATATCTACCCCTGCTTTTAATGCTTGTAACGCACCTTCAGCGGTACCTATTGTTTTCGATATGGCATTCATTTCTAAGCAATCTGTTGTAATTACACCATCAAACCCCATTTTTTCCCGCAATAAATCTGTAACTACTGCCTTTGATATGGTCGCTGGTATTTTATTATCAGCTTCTAACGCTGAAAAATAAACATGCGCAATCATTACACAATCTGCACCTGAAGAAAAGGAGTGTTGAAAAGGAACCAATTCCACTTGCATCAATCGTTCTAAATCATATGGAATCGTTGGTAAATCAAGATGTGAGTCTGTATCGGTATCCCCATGACCTGGGAAATGCTTCACTGTCGTTATCACATTTGCCGTATGATGTCCCTTGATGGAAGCAATTCCATGGCTTGTAACATCCTCTGCAGATTCACCAAAAGAACGAACACCTATAACAGGATTTAAGGGATTATTATTAATATCAAGTACAGGTGCAAGGTTCATATTAATACCTAACGCACTTAATTCTTTCGCAGTAGACTCCGCTATTAATTCCGTTGCTTTTGTATCTCCAACAGCACCCAATAGCATATTTCCGGGGAAGATTGTGGTTCCTTCTCCTAAACGACGAACAATTCCATTTTCTTCATCAATAGATATAAGGAGAGGATAGGCATGATCTGCTTTTTTTGCCGCTGATTGCAAATTGTCCGTTAATTGCAGCACTTCCTTTGCTGTACCAATATTACGACTAAAAAGTATCAATCCACCTACATAATCTTCTTTAATCAGCTTCAATATTTCACTTGAAGGTTCTGTTCCTGTAAAACCAAACATCATTAATTGACCAATTTTTTGACGTAAAGACATTGATTTTATATCCAATTTCTTTCTCTCCTCGATGAAATCATATACTTAGTAGGTAGTTTTTCTGTAGTGTTTGAAAGACAGGCATACGTAACTGTCCACCAATGTGACCAACACCTAATCTATACATAATTAAGCCCTGCAGTATATGGAAATGGTATTGGGAATAACTCGTTTACTATCTCTTTCCATTCACCATCAGCGTCCACATTGATATTACCATCAAATATAAGTTGGATAAATTCCTCAGGGCTAAACAAAATACTCTCTCGATTAACATTTATTCGAGTCTGACCATCATCTAATAATGTTACTTTTAAATGATTATATCTTTTTTGGTTTTTTTCTTTTAAATAAGGAGATATTTGTTGAAATAGTCTTTCAGGATTAACAATATGAATGGTGCCAGGCATCGGTTTAACGGTAAAATCTAAGAAATCCAACTGGTCGATTAATTTATTATCATACCAGGGAACACTCAGCTTTATGCTACTTAGATTAAATTCCCTCATTCCATACTGCAGCAACTTAATAAGGGAGCCTTCAGCACCTGCCCATTCTATTACGATTGATCCCGAATCATTTCCTTGCTGTAAAGCTATGACAACAAACGCATCTAGCTTACCGTTTTTATGTGACACTAATACCCTATGCTTCATCTTATATATACTGGCGAAGGGCTCTACTTTTATAAGCATTGCCAAGTCCCAAATACTTTGTTCAAATCTTACTTTACGTTGATCAGCCAGTTCTTTTATTTGAAACCAATCCGTTGGTTCAAATTCACGTATATTCTCAGTATCAAGATCAGCTTCTGATAAAAGCATTGGTGTAATCTGGTATTCATGAATCGCCCCAAATGAAAAGCAATTTACTCTTTTATACAAATCACGATTTCCTGATACTAACAATACAGAAGCTTCAGATTTATCTATGTGATGTAATATTCTCTTCATAATCTCGCTAGCATATCCTTTATTTCTATGTTCTGGATGAGTTACAACTGAACCAAGAGAATAAGCATTTAACTTCGCTGGTCCGATATTCACCAAGCTGGGAACTAGGCCAGTAAATGCCACTAATTTATTATTGATAAAAGCCCCATATGATTGAAGTAAGTTGTTTGAAAAAACATGTGGAAACGCTTTTCCCATGGATACATGTTCTTTATCTCGAAACACTTGGTCAGAAAGATTTGCTGCCTCTTCGAATTCTTCGTCATGTAGTAAACGTATCTCTAGCATGTTTTTTCTTTCTCCCTTCGTAGTGAACTCAATAATCCATTTTATATACAACTATAACTAATGTAATCGTTCATCAAATTAGTTATTCTTTACTTTGTTAAATAGGCAAGTTTACGAAATTTTATTTCATATATATGTGTTTAATAATGGAGTTTTGTTACATAAAAATT
>JAENYW010000025.1 GCA_016841555.1 Tepidibacillus decaturensis | reverse complement strand
CCGCGATCTCCTGCGTGACAGGCAGGCATGTTAGGCCTCTACACCACAGCTCCATGAGATATATTTTAATGTTTATTCAACGTAGTTCTCAGATTTTAATTGGTTGCACCCTGGGGCGCTCCCTATATCACTTTAACTAAGATGTCTATTCGACGTAGTAAAAATGATTTTAATTGGTTGCGGGGGCAGGACTTGAACCTGCGACCTTCGGGTTATGAGCCCGACGAGCTACCAACTGCTCCACCCCGCGTCATTACAAAACTTAAAATTGACGACAAAGATTATTATATATCATCCAACAACATTTTGCAAGTATTTTTTTTAGGATATGTTTTTCTTCTGTTTTAGCGACAATTGTTATTTTACATAGATATGAATAAATTGTCAATATAAAAATCACATATTTTTTTTACGCATTCGCAAACTAAACATGTCATACTTCCATTTGTCTTACACGTATTACGTTTTATAGGAGGATTTGAAGTTGGTTATCTTCCCTAGTCCTTACATTTTTTCCGTAAAAACCTGTTTATATTGTACTCCAGAAGAATGTAATACCGATTGATACAGCACTAATGAATCTACCCACCATGCTGAAGATGTAAGTTTTATACTTTTATGAGCTATGCCATCACTTATTTTTCGAGCTAATGTAAGATGTGGCCTGTATGTAGGTTTTGCATCACATGGTAAACCCTTCTTTTCAATAGCTGCTACTAGCTTTTGATATAGCTTATTTAGATCATCCAAATCTCCGTTTATCCCGCCCCAAAGGATTTTAGGTCTTTTTTCATCAGGAAATACTCCCATTCCTTCCACTCGAAGAGAAAAAGCTGCCATCCCACTAACAGCTTCTGCCATCGCTTCCTTTACTAACTCAATCTTAGACTCAGGTACTTCTCCTAAAAAGAGCATCGTCACATGCATGTTTTCCTTAGGTACCCATTTTCCTTCTTCATAATTGCTTTGTATATTCGGAAGCACCCTTGCTATTTCATCCTTTATACTTGAATCCATATTTACTGTAATAAAGACTCTCATTCTAAACACAAACACCCTTCACAAAAATATTTCCACACAATTATCATTACGTTTAGATACACTGTACAAAAGAGACCGAAGAAAATTCTTCGGTCTAGCTTACATTTTCACGCTCTATTTTTTCCTCATCAATAAAATTTAATTCATCCTCTTTATCCTCTAGATCCCTTAAACGGTGTGCAATACGCCCAGAAGCAGAAGCGGCAATACCTGCTACTAAATCATCTAGGAAGGTGTGTACTCCCCCATCACCTGTTTTCGTATCCAGTTTTTTAATAATACCTACCTTATGTTTATCTAAATATCCAAAGGTTGTGATAGCAATACTACCATATCCTAATACCGATCCAAGCGCTACGGTTTCATCAATGCCAAACAAACCTTCATCCTTCTCAATTAAGGATTGTAACGGCTCGCTAAGTAGATTTTTCTCTGCAAGCACATCCAATTCTACCCCAACTAATATTGCATTTTGAATTTCCCGCTTTTCCAATACCTTATATACGCTGTCTATACATTGTTCCATGGTTAGCTTATCATTATATGGTACCTGCATATCATAAACAATATCCGCAATATCTTGAATCGTTACTCCACGTTCCTTTAGCTTATCTAAAGCAGCCTCTTTTACTACCTTTGATGATACTCTTTGTTTCACATTAGCACCTCCCATATCTCCATCTACTATATTAACATATCTTTTTCTCCATATAAAGTAAATTTCCATTAAATGGATTTTTGAATAGCACTAATAAAATTTATTGATTTACCTTCATGAAATAGTTTCCTTATTCCTTCATCTTTTGATAAAATACAAATATAAACATAAAAAATCATTACAAAGGAGGCAGATGTTATGAAATATGGTATTGCCATTTTTCCAGAAAAAGAAGTGCAAGATCGTGTTAATTCTTTACGTATGCGTTATGATACACACTATAGTTTTATTCCTCCACATGTTACTATCAGAGAACCCTTTGAAGTAGAAGATGTAAAAACAGCAGTGAAACATATTGAAGAAATAACTAGTAAAATTCCTCCTTTCTCCTTAGAAGTAAATAAAATTAAAACATTTTTACCGACATCTCCTGTTGTCTATCTATCAATAGAAGAAAGTGAAGATTCAAGCATTCGTCAATTACACGATCAGATTAATTCTGGACCACTATATTATGAAGCCAACTATAAATTTATACCTCATATCACCATTGCTCAGGATTTACCAGATCAAGAACTATATGATATACATGCAAGACTAAAACTAAAGGATTTCACTATGTCCTTCTCAGTTGACCGAATTCATATGCTTTACCAAATTGAAAACGGAACATGGACAACTTATCAAACCTTCGTTTTAAAGGGCTAAGGCATTAAGATTTACATTTTTGGAGGGTAGTCACATTGCAAGATATACAACTTCAGGTTGCTGTAACAGAAAGAGAACTAAAGGATGCTTTGCTGGTAAGACACCATGTGTTTGTACATGAACAGCAAGTACCAGAGGAATTAGAAACAGATGAATATGAAGATATGTCAATTCATTTTATTGCTTATCATTTAAACTCACCTATTGCAGCAGCAAGAATTAGAGAATATCTAGGAGAGAAGACTGCAAAAGTAGAACGAGTCGCTGTTTTAAAGGAATATCGAGGTACTGGTATTGGGGCTAGCCTAATGGTTTATATAGAGCTGGAGGCGCGAAACAACGGGTTTAATACATTACGTCTAAATGCTCAACAACACGCTGAAGCTTTCTATTCTAAATTAGGATATGTCACTATTAGTGAACCTTTTATTGAAGCAGGTATTGAACATATTACGATGAAGAAAAAAATATAGAGACTTTTTATATGCAGACATCCTAATAGCTATTAGGATGTCTGCATGTTAAATGCTAGCCTTTTTAACTGCTTAACCACTTCATAGGATACTGTTTTCCCACCTATCGGTGCATGAAACATCACTTCATTTCTTGAACCGTGAAAATCAGAGCCTGCTGTAGCAAGAATACCATACTCATCCGCTAATTTTTTATACTTCCTTTCACTCTCGTTATCATGGTCAGGATGATATGCTTCTAAACCTGCCAATCCATATCCAATTAATCGAACCACCACTTCGTCATCATGATAAATACCAGGATGAGCCAATACTGGCACGCCACCAGCTTTTTTAATGATATCTATTCCTTCTTCTGGTGAAATCCGCTTTGGATTGACATACGCTTTCCCGTTTTTCCCAAGATAACGATCAAATCCCTCTTCCATTGTATGTACAATTCCTTTTTCTATTAACACCTCTCCTATATGAGGCCGACCAACGTTAGCATCCTTACGACGTACCTTCGCCTTCACTTCAGCCAACGTTATATCTATCCCGATATTTTGTAGTGCATGAATCATCATTTCATTTCTTCTAGCTCTCACATGCTGAAGCTCATCTAATTTCTGTAAGAATTCCTGATCCTGATAACGAATAAAATATCCAAGAATATGTATGTCCTGACCCTTTTCTATCGTACTAACCTCAATACCCGGTATTACTTCGATACCGATTTGTTTAGCCATTTCAATGGCTTCTTCAATACCAGAAACAGCATCATGATCTGTAATAGCAATGGCCTGTAATCCTGATTCCTTTGCCATTCGAACATTGTCGGCAGGTGTATTCAAGCCATCAGAGGCAGTAGTATGTGTATGCAAATCAGCTAGCATGAACTTTTCCCTCCTCATTAGTAACATTTTAAACAAAGATGAATGTGACCAAGTCATCATTCATAAGTTTATTTAAAGGTTTATAAAGATAAAAATAACACAGCTTGTATGTAGCGTAAAAAAGCATTTAACCTATTAAAGGAGGCATTTTATGCAACTACGTGTGAAAGCTACCTCAAAAATCATTAAACCCAAGGAGATAGTTGATAAGGCATTTGAGGCTCAGGGCTTTACAAAAAAGATGAAAAAAAACTATCCTTATTATCAGCTTAGGATAAAGGATAACAGTACAAGAATGAGCTATGAATTACAAATTCCTATTCAAGAATTCATTAGGAATGAAAAAACCTTCTGCAAAATTCAAGAAATCACCATTCATCCAAAAACAATTGTGAAGAGAACCCAGCATGTACCAAAAGAAATTCTTACTGCGGCAAAGGAAAAGGTACGTGAGGTCTTCTCTTATCTTGATTAAAGTGTATGGACATACGTGGGTAACGTTGAAATTAGTGTTTATCTACAAGCTTAAAGGCTGTGAGTGAACACAGCCTTTCTTCAGTTTTTCTATTTACCGACGATAATTCCTTCGAATATATTTAATATAGTGATAAATTTTAGGATACAGTGTTTTTTTAGGATGGTATTTGAATACATGGAACCTTTGCATCGAGGTTGTTTCTAAAATCCCAATGTTCAAATCTGTAACCACAGCCATATCAATCCCTACTTCACGTACATAGCGATAATCCTTACTAAGCTGCTTTACAATAGCCATACTAACTGCATTCAAATTAGCTTCTAATCGATGCATATCTAATTCAGAAAGACGAAGACTTTTTTTCATCGCTTTTGCGAACAAAATAGGTCTTCCCCCACGAGAATGATTAGTAACGATTTTATTTTTCCCTGCTAGCTTACCCATAATACCAATTAATTCCCATTTTTCATAGGGTCTTAATACCAACACACGAAAATCAATAGGACGATTGTCGATGGAAATAAGGGATATACCCTGTTGAATCATATACCTTTTCTTGCCAATGATCCTTGTTAACTTATGGTATAGATCAGAAATGTCTTGAAGAGTGAAAGTATACCTTGACGTTTGTAAAACATACTTATTCGCTTTTTTCGAAGCTTTGATGATGCCATATCCACCTGTTCCAGCGATTGGTTTAAGATAAACAAAAGAATATTTTTCCAAAAAATCCATCAAGCTGCTTTTATTAAAGATAGCCGTTTCTGGGATATGGGGCCTAATAGAAGGCTCCCTTACTAGCGTACGATATTTTTGCCATTTGCTCGCATGAGTCCAATGTATCATAAGATCACCTTATGTTTTTTTTCATCATATTCAAATGAAGGCGCTTTTGTCTGGACTCTTTCCTTATTCAGAAAAAATATTATTTCATAATTAGAATATAATCTTTCTTTATATGTAATTTTCTCATAACTATCTATTTAAAATCCTTCGGGTGCTCCCCCATTTTCCCCTGCAAAATTTCCAAAGCATGGGGAACCACATCAATAACTGCTTCTAAATTTTCACGAACTGCCTTTGGACTACCAGGTAGATTAATAATAATGCAATTTCCTCTAGCACCAACAACAGCTCGTGATAGCATCGCATGCTTCGTTTTTTCTCTTGAAACTCTTCTCATTTCTTCTGCCATCCCAGGAATCTCTTTATCAATAACCGCTAGTGTAGCTTCAGGAGTAACATCCCTTTTAGCAAGACCTGTTCCGCCTGTCGTTACTACCAAATCCAGTTTATTTTCATCCACATATCGAATTAAGGTTTTTTCAATTAAACTTCTTTGATCAGGAATAACATCATAATGCTTCACTTCTCCATCAATCTTTTCTATGATTTCATGGATTAATTTACCACTAATATCTTCTCGTTCACCTCTTGCACCCTTATCACTAAGCGTGAGTATTCCAACTTGCCATTTCATTCTTTTATTCCTCCGTTTTTCGTCTATATTCTCCGCTTTTTCCACCAGATTTTGCTACTAAATAGCTTTCACCTAAAATCATACCTTTATCCACCGCTTTACACATATCATATATGGTGAGCATTGCTACACTAACGGCTGTTAAAGCTTCCATTTCTACCCCTGTCACATTTGTTGTTTTTACAGTAGCTTCCAGAATGATTGTATCATCCGATTCTTCATCAAAGGATATATCAACTCCAGTAATAGGGATAGGATGACACATAGGAATAAGATCCGCTGTCTTTTTTGCTGCCATAATCCCAGCTACCTGAGCAACAGCTAAAACATCTCCTTTACCAATCTTCCCTTGTCTTATAAATTGAAGTGTTTCTGGCTTCATATGAACAGAACCACGTGCTACAGCCACTCTCTTTGTCATCTTTTTATCACTTACATCAACCATTGTTGCTCTTCCCTCTTCATTAAAATGAGTTAGTTCTCCCATATTATCCTCCTATCTGTGACATTCTTCTAACCGTAGGCTGGTGCGATTGTGTTTCATCATTCATCACCTTTGCCATCTCATGATTTTCAGGTTTATTTATCAACGATTTAAAATATAATTGTTTTAGTTTTTCATCATCGTCAAGATAATTTTTTACATTTAATTCTTCATCCCAATAGAGACAAGCCTTCAAATATCCGTCGGAAGTTAACCTTAAACGATTACAGCTGGAGCAGAAGTGATCACTGACAGGATTGATAAAGCCAATCGAACCCTTTGCACCACGAATACGAAAATTATCTGAAGGACCATTTCCATAGACATCCTCTGATTTTTCCAGTTCAAATCCCAATTGCTTTGCCTTTTCTTTAACAAATAACAAGGAGAGGTAGCCAGTTTTCCACGCTTCATCTGCATGTCCAATAGGCATATATTCAATAAATCTTAGATTGATTGGCTGATCTATCGTCATGTGTAAAAAATCACCAATCTCATCATCATTAAAGCCCTTCATCAATACTGTATTAATTTTTAACGGCTGAAAACCAACCTCAAAGGAGGCAGCAATTCCGTCTAAAACCCTTTGGAGGTCTCCACCTCTAGTTATTTCCTTATATCGATCTGGTCGAAGAGAATCCAGACTTATATTTACTCGGGTTACCCCAGCCTCTTTTAAAAGCTTTGCTTTTTTTGCAAGGAAAATTCCATTAGTAGTTAGCGCTATATCTTCAATACCTTCAATTTGACTTAACTTTTTAACCAAAACCTCTAAGTCTTTACGTACAAGTGGTTCACCACCTGTTAAACGTAGTTTCCTTATTCCTAAGCTCGCCCCTACCTTTACTACCTTTTCTATTTCTTCATAGGATAATAAATCACTATGCTTCAAAAACTGTATTCCTTCTGGTGGCATACAATACACACATCTTAAATTACATCGATCTGTAACAGATATTCTAAGATAATCATGCTTACGATTAAAGCGATCCACAAGCTGACTCATATATACATCCTCCTTCCCTAGAAAACACATCCATCTATATTTATTTTACACTAGAATCACAGTAAAAATATACTAAAATCGGCTAAAAAGGTTTTATTGATGCAGTTGTAGAAATTTTCTGGTAAATTCATTTGTAGGATTTGAAAATAATTGTTTGGTGGGTTGTCCCTCAATGAATTGCCCGTTATTAAATAATAATGTTATATCAGCAATACGCTTTGCTTGAAACATATTATGGGTGACAAATATGATAGTCATCTTATATTTGTCTTTTAAATTCAAAATAATCTCTTCAATGTCCACAACACTTTGTGGATCAAGACTAGCAGTAGGTTCATCTAAAATTAATACATCAGGGGAGGTAATAACTGCCCTTGCAATAGCGACTTTTGCACTTTCTCCACCTGAAATATTGGCAACTTTTCGCTTTGCTAAGTGACTGATTTGAAATAATTGGAGTATATCAGATACTAGTACCTCTATCTTTTTTTTGCTCAACCCTCGTACTTTTAAGCCATAAGCAACATTATTATATACCGTGGTTTGTAGTAGATATGGTTTTTGCCAAACCACAGCAATCTTTCTTTGAGGATTAGTAATAGAGTTGTCTTGAAAATAAACCATACCCTTCGTAGGCTTTAAAAATCCAGATATTACTTTAAGGTATGTCGTCTTACCAGCTCCATTTGGTCCGATTATTCCATAAATAATTCCTTTATTAAATTGATAGCTTATGGAATCAAGAAGCATTTTTTCATCTGCTTTTACTGTAATTGCTTTTGTAACTATCATCTTTTATTTCCCCCGTACTGCCACGAAAAAAGCAGCGAATTAACGATGAATGATATGAATAGAAGCACTATACCCAAAGCAATAGCCATTTCAAAATTACCTTTTCTTGTTTCCAATACAATAGCTGTTGTTAATACTCTTGTATTACCTTGAATATCACCGCCTACAAGCATAACAGCTCCAACCTCAGCTATCACCCTGCCAAAGGCAGTAACCAACGCTAGAATATTAGAATAACGTATTTCTAACATCAAAGTTATTAAGCTTTGAAATCTAGTTGCTCCTAATCCCATCGATGTCATAATAACTGTGGACGCTTTTTCCTCAGATACAGAATAAACAATTCCAATTACAATAGGCAGGGCAAGTACAATTTGCGCTAGAATCATCGCTGTTGGAGTAAATAGAATATAGACATGCTTTGCAATTGGACCACTTCTTGAAAGAAACAAAAATAACAGTAAACCTGCAAGTACGGGAGGCAAACCCATAAAAACATATACTAATCTTATTATAAACTTTTTACATATAAAGTTTCTACTTCCCATCCAAGTCCCGATAGGTATTCCGATAAATCCAGCGATAGCTACAGCTGCTCCACTAATATACAAGGAACGAAAAATTATTCCGTATAACTCTTGATTCCCAGAGAAAATAAATTGTATCGCATTTGAAAAGATGCTATAAATGTCCATTCGTTTCAACCTTTATTTTTGATAGGTAAAAAATAATTGCATATCATTCACTCGATACTCACTGATTAATTGTTGCCCTTCATCTGATAATAAAAAGTCGATCAATTTCTGCGCACCATCAACGTTCACATCTGGATGTTTTTTTGGATTTACGGCAATGACTCCATATGGATTTAACAATTCTTTTTCACCTTCAACCACAATCGATAAGTTTATATTGTTTTTCATAAACAGGTAAGTGGCTCGATCTGTCAACGTATATCCTTGCTGTTCATTTGTCATGATTAATGTATCCCCCATACCCTTACCAATGGATAAATACCAATCCCCTTGGGGCTGAATACCTGTTTTTTCCCATAAAGAGACTTCCATCTTATGTGTGCCTGAATCATCTCCCCGAGAAATAAATTTAGACTCTCCAGAGGATAAAATCATCAAAGCATCTTGAACAGACATTCCCTTTATTTTTGCTGGATCTTCTTCAGGACCAACCAATACAAAATCATTATACATAACATCAAATCGTTTTACGCCATACCCATCCGCTACAAATTTATCTTCTGCAGCTCTGGCATGAACCAATATGATATCCGCATCACCTAATTCTGCAGTCTTCAATGCTTGTCCAGTTCCTTGTGCCAGCACATCAACCTTTATATCATATTTATCCTCAAAAAAAGGCAATAAATAATCCAAGAGACCAGAATCAACCGTACTTGTCGTAGTAGCTAACCTTAATGTTTGATTCATAGATTGATTTGCGTTTTGCTTGGCACATCCAGAGACTACCGTAAATATTAAAATGAGAATCACAAAAGGTAAAATGAGCAAACTATTTTTCTTCATATTCACATCTCCTAAATAATTATTTAATTTAATTAGTGATTACTTAACCTTCAAATACCACTTTCCCTGTGTCACGGCAGCTATATCCACCTAATTCTTCAACTTCTTTTGTAAATGCTTCTGAAGTAATTACACGAATTAAGATTTTGCCTGCTTCACTTTGATAAAAAGCTTCTGTCATCAACAAATCATAGCGTTCTTCAGCAACAGGAACAAAATCCAACCCCATCACCTTAGCAGCAGAAAAAATTCCTAATCCAACATCCGCATTTTCTCCTTTGATGGCTGCTGAAAGACTTAAATGACTGAAATCCTCTCGAGTATAGCCATATATTTCTTCTTTCTCTATATCTGCTTTTTTCAACAAATGGTCAAAAAGAATACGAGTACCAGCTCCACGTTGTCGGTTAATATAATTAATTCCATCCTTTTTCAAATCTTTAATATCATGAATATTTTTTGGATTTCCCTTTTGGACAATCCAGCCCTGTTGACGATAAACAAGATTAACCAATACCACAGGTGTGTTAGGTAAGTACTGTTTTACATAGCTTATATTATATTCCCCTGTCTTTTCATCCATCAGATGAATGCCAGCAACATGACCTTCTCCTTTACGAATGGCTAAGATACCAGCAAGACTACCTACATGAGCCGAGCTTAATGAATAGCCATAATCTTCTTTTCGTATAAATGATGTTAATATATCTAGTGCCAGATCATGACTTCCAGAAAAAACAATTGTCCGTTCTATTTGCTCTAAAGGTCTTAATAATTCGACTTCCACTTCCGCTCCTAGCTCATATCCTAGGCTTTGAATGGGTATGCGAATGATACCATCTGCTTTAACTACAGACATGGTAACACCTGCGGAACGACTTAAAGGATTAGCAATATATTTTCCATTTACCTTCCCAATCGTAACACGTATAAAATCCTCCGCTCCCATTTTTGAAACCAAACGTCTTCCTACGATAGCTTTTATTTTTCTTCGTTCAGGATTAGCTAGACCGATAAACTTATGTATAAGAGGCTTCACAAACCAATCTAAAATAAAATAAGCGGAAACAGGATAACCAGGGATGCCAATGATTGGTTTACCATTTGCACTTTTGCCTAATACTACTGGTTTAGCAGGCCTTGTAGCAACACCGTGAAGTATAACCTCACCTACATCATCAATTACTGCAGAAGTAAAATCCTCTCGACCTGCTGAGGATCCAGCATTCATCAGAACGATATCTGCCTCCTCTAGTGCTTCTTCCACTGCATGCTTAATCTGATTGTAATCATCGATAACAATTCCTTTATTAATGGCTTCTCCGCCCCATTGCTTCACGAAGCCAGAAAAAATCGTACTATTAAATTCGATAATATCCCCTGACTTTAAGTCAGTTGTTGGTTCCACTAATTCCGTACCTGTCGGAATAATGGCAACTCTTGGTTTTTTAAAAACGACTACTTCAAGAATACCCCCAGCAAGCAATGCTCCCTGATCCATTGGTTCAATCACATGCTGATTAGGCAGTATCATTTCCCCTGCGACAATATCTTCCCCTATTTGGCGAATATTTTTCCCAGGACTTGCTGGCTCGATAATCTCAACCGTTTCTTCATCAATTTGATGTAAATATTCGACCATAATCACTGCATCAAATCGTTCAGGAATTGGATCTCCCGTATCCACTACCTCATAATCCTCATACAGCTTTAAACGAAGTGGTGATTGTTCGTGGGCAGAGTATGTTTTTTCTGCTTTTACAGCAATTCCATCCATTGCTGAAGCATGAAAATTCGGCATAGATACCTTCGCAAAAATGGCCTCAGCAGTAACCCGTCCAAGACTTTCTGTGACTGGAATAACTTCAATATCAGGGATAAACGTAAACATTGGTATATATTTTTCTTGTGCAATATGTAAAGGTGTGTCTTCTAAATAGATTTTTCTCATTCCCACATCTCCTTAGATAATTTCGAGCAATCCGTAAAATAAGCGCTTCTTACATCGAGAAAATTCGTGTAACTATGGTTACTTCTTTGCTATCTAGCTAGGAAAACAAAGTGACATTTACTAATTCGCCCTCTACAACTCCTTCTTTAAACTGTGGTATTTCAACCATACCATCTGCTTTGACTAAATTAGTGATCAACCCTGATTTTCCAAAAACAGGTATTGCCCATAGTTCATCATCTCTTATCTCTAATACTACACGAATATAGTCGGAGCGACCAACCTGAGAGGGTACATTTCGAGAAATTTTCACTTTTAACTGCTTGAAGAAGATATTTTCTTCTGCTCCATGAAGGCGATGCATAATCAACCGACCAAAAAGATCAAATAAAACATAGGCAGATACAGGATGACCTGGTAGCCCCATAACAGGTTTCCCATTACAGTTAGCAAGGATTGTTGGCTTGCCTGGTTTAATGGAAATACCATGAACCAATACACCAGGATCTCCTAATTCATTCATCACCTGGCTTGTATAATCCTTTGTCCCCATAGAACTTCCTCCAGATAGAATGAGAAAATCTACTTGTTCAAACAATTCCTTTGATTTTTTTAAATAGGCATCATACTCATCCTTAACAATACCCCCATATATCACTTCAGCCCCTAAAGCCTGAACAGCAGCATTGATAGATACCCCATTAATATCACGGACTTGACCAGGTAATAATGCAAGCGTGTCTGGAGGGACAATTTCATCTCCAGTGGACATCAGTCCCACTTTTATCTTATCAAAAACGAGAACCTTCGTTATTCCAATAGCCGCTAAGCCTCCTAAATCCTGTGGACGTAGTCGATGTCCTCTTCTTAAAATCGTTTCATGCTCCTTCACATCTTCTCCTCTAACAATCACATTTTCCATCGGAGCCACTTGCTCAAAAACATTAAGTAAATCTCCAACCTCTTCAACATCCTCAACCATTACCACTGCATCAGCGCCTTTTGGCAGCATTCCACCGGTTGGAACGTAGATTGCCTCTCCTTCATTTACCTCCTGTGCAGCTTCCTTTCCCATCTCAACGGTACCAATGATGTTAAAAAAAGAAGGAAGTGATTCGGACGAACCATATGTATTACTTGCCTTTACAGCATAGCCATCTACGGTAGACCGATTAAACCCCGGAACATCTTCATTAGAGAAAATATCCTCTGCTAAAACCAACCCAACTGCGTCCATTATAGGTACTTCAATCTCTCTCTTAATTGGTTGGAATTCCTTTTTAATGGTATTCTTTACTTCGTTTACTTGATGAACGTTTAATAATTCCATGATTATTCCTCCAATTTACTCCATAATAGCATGTCCTTATACAATTTACTCCTTATAATCGTTAAAATTTATCTTCAAGCTCATGGGAAAACTGATATAATTGAGCTATATTTTTTTTGTTATTTGTACCATTTTATTCAGGAGGGTATTCCAATGAAAATTCTTTTCTTTGCTACATTTCGTGAAATTACAAAGGTAAAGGTATTAGATATGTCCTCTAGCGATCTATCTGATATCCAGCAACTACTTACTTTGTTAATTAAACGTTTTCCAGCGTTTCAGGATGAACTATTTTCAGACAATAATCAATTAAAACCCCATATTCATATTTTTGTTAATGGACGTAATATCATTCATTTAAAAGGATTAAGTACGCCTATAACTAACGGGGATGAAATCGCTCTATTCCCTCCTGTTGCTGGAGGATAAAAACCAATCAAATCTTTTTTATTTTTTTGACTCTTAAAAAGGAATCCAATTGTCTAAATGACAATTGGATTCCTTTTTTCTTTATTATGGTTAGGTAGTGCTTAAAATAATACCACTAAATAACCTGAAGTTCCTTCAATTTTTCTTCTGGAACAACTCCGTTAATCCAACCACGCTCCGTATAATATTCATCTAACATCTCAGCTAAATTAGATACCATACCCTCACTGTGCTTATTTGCTCCTTCTGTTAGGAATCGCTTAGGTAATGTATCATCCTTTCCATCGAAGCCATTTAAGTTGTTATAATATCGCTCTAGGTTTACAATTCTTTCGCCAGTTTTCATTACATCCTCAGCTGTCATATCTCTACCGATTAAAGTAGCTAACTGTGCAGCATATTCTTCCGCACCCTCTGCAAAGGAAGAAAATTTACATATATCCATGGAATCTCCAAAGGCAGCGAGATCTTGGAATATCTTCGATAGAGTTCCTTTTCCTTTTGATTCTATACGATCTGTTGGTTCAGGTAAACCAAGTATTTCACTGGCAATCGTATACCCATTTACATGACAACCCCCTCGGTTACTGGTTGCATATGTAACACCGATACCCTGTACAGCACGCGGGTCATAAGCAGGAATAGATTGATCCTTTACAGACATCGCTAAATCTGGTGCTCCGATTTGTTTTGCTGCTTTTCCTGCACCTTCAGCAAGTAAATCACCAATACCACCACGGATAGCAATTTTATCAAGGAGTTCAATCATTTTTTCTGCGTCTCCCCACTTGATTTCTTCCTCAATAAAGCCTTTTTCGTGAGCTTCCATTGCCATAGCCATAACATTTCCTGCTTCTATTGTATCCATTCCATAATCATTACACTGATAAAGCATATAAGCCATTGCTTCCCTATCACTTGTACCAGTCATCGCCCCAAAGGCCCATGCTGTTTCATATTCCATTGATTCAACCTTTACTTTATGCTTTCCTTCCTTCACTTCTAATTCCTTTTTACAAGCTACAGGACAAGCATGACAGGTTGGTTCAGAAACAACAAGATGTTCTTTAAATGCTTCACCACTAATTTCATCTGCCTGATCAAAATAAGATTGCTTTCCATTATAAGCTGGTAAACCACTTACAGAGTTCAGTACATTCGTTAATACGTTTGTACCATAAACAGAGAGTCCACCTTTGCCTGGTGCTGTCACAGCATTCTCCATAATTAATTTAGTAGCTGCTTTTCTCGCTTCTTTATGTTCCTCTGGCTGAACAGGTTTAACAGCATTTTTTTGAGAACCACGAATGACAATTGCTTTTAAATTTTTGCTACCTGCTACTGCTCCAGTACCTCCACGTCCAGCAGAACGATCATGTTCATTCATGATGGAAGCAAATTTTACTAGATGTTCTCCTGCAGAGCCAATCGTCATTACACTTAAATCTTTTTCTCCGTAACGCTCCTTCATTTCTTTTACTACATCATGAGCATTTTTCCCCCACAGATCACTTGCATCACGAAGCTCAACATGTCCATCTTCAACGTACAGATATACTGGTTTTTCTGATTTTCCTTTGAAGGTAAGTCCATCGAACCCTGCCCAACGTAATCTTGAGCCAGTCCAGCCCCCCATATGTGAGTTAGTCACTGTTCCAGTTAAAGGCGATTTTGTCACCACTGCTAACCTATTTCCCATAGCAACTTGTGTACCCGTCGTAGGACCTGTCATAACAGTTAACAAATTCTCAGGAGAAAATGCTTCGACTAATGGTCCATTATCAAATACATATTTAGTCCCTAATCCTCTACCACCTACATACTTCTCTGCATCCTCATTACTGATTTCTTTGTACTCTACATTACCACTTGTTAAATCAACCCATGCAACCTTGTTTAAATATCCCCCGTATTTCAAACAAATCTTCCTCCTTTTTAAACTGAAATGTAGTAGCTTATAATGTATTATTTTAGCATAATGAACGATAATTTTAAATAAAAACTATACCAACACCAATGTTTTTTTCAAAAGCAATCCTTCACAATGTTAGTCCGATAACTCAATTACAGTTTTAAAATCGTGTTACTTGCCATCAGCAATGATGAACCTCTTAACACCATTGACTATTAATGTTTCTTTACCATTGTTTAACCTCCCTTAATTTTTTTTGCTATATTAATATTAATAGAGCACACATTTACCATACCCATCATTCAGGAATGGATATAACCCCTTCAACAGATCAAATAATTATCGAGAATTCTTATGTGATAAGCTTCACATTTTCTTGCGACAAATTACTATTTTAAATTTTTTTAGGGGTAAAACTTAAATATTCCATATAAAAGGCTCAGTATCAGATAAATGTAATATGTAAAAAATCTAGACCTCATATGAGCGCACAGAATAACTGTACTATAACATATACATTTATTGTATTTAGTCAATCCTCCCCTGTCAATAGTTCTATTTTGAGGTTTTTGTTAAGTTTTTGTGAGACAAGATACTTAAAATGAGCACAAATAAGTCTTGGTAGTATTTCTCCACCAAAACTTATTGTAGTAATTTGGATTAAAAGAGATCATAGATCTTATTGTTATATAATAGATTACCTTCATGAATATCTTATTCAGGTATTTCCGAACAACTATTCACATCTCTATATACATTACCTTTTTAGCAAAAACTATCCCTGAACAATTAGTTTGTGAAAAATTGTTCAAAATTATTTTAAGCTTATGTCTAGATCTTCCTGTAATAATGTCATTTGATTATAATGAGCTTATATAAAATTTCTTTGTACGAAAAAGAATATAATGATAAAATGATAAAATAACGAACTAGATCAAAGAAAGGAAGCATTGTATGATGAATATTAATGTGAAATTTTTTGCGGGAATTGCGGAAGTAACTGGTAAAAGGGAGCATTTATTAGAGATAAGTGATGCTTCTACCATTAAAGATATACTAGAGCAATTAGTAGAAACATTTCCTCAAGCAAAGGATATGATACTAAAATCTATGGTTTCCGTTAATCATGATTACGCTACTAAGGACCAAACCATTCAGTCATCAGATGAAATTGCCCTTATTCCACCTGTTAGCGGTGGTGAGGAACCTTTATTTGAAATCACTACGGAGCCCTTGTCTGCTGACAAGGTAATTGCTAAGGTGTCTAACCCAATGGCAGGAGCTGTTTTAACCTTCGTTGGTACAGTAAGGGAATTTACATATGGAAAAAGAACCACCTTTCTTGAATATGAAGCTTATCCAGAAATGGCAATAAAAAAAATGAAAGAAATAGCAGATTATATTGAAAGCAAATGGCCAAATACAAAGACTGCGATATCCCATCGAGTAGGTAAGCTAGCTATAGAGGAAATTAGCGTTGTTATTGCTATTGCCACACCTCATAGAGAAGCAGGGTTTGAAGCAGGACGTTATGCGATCGAACGCCTAAAGCAGATTGTGCCTATTTGGAAAAAGGAAATTTGGGAGGACGGAGAGGAATGGGTTGGACACCAAGAAGGACCATGGAAGGAACAAAGTTAGATAATTCACAATTCATAAGATAAAGGATGTTCGTTCTAATGGATATAAATGAGATAAGATACTCAAGGCAGCACCTTTTTCAACCAATCGGAAAAACAGGGCAAGTAAATCTTGGTAATAGCCGTGTTGCTATTGTGGGAATGGGAGCATTAGGAACTGCATTAGCAAACCATATGGTACGTTCAGGGATTGGCTTTGTAAGAATTATCGATCGAGATTTTGTTGAATTCAGCAACCTCCAAAGACAGATGCTGTATGATGAAAACGACGCGAAGAACAGTCTTCCAAAGGTAGTAGCAGCAAAAGCAAAGCTACAGAAAATTAACTCAGCTATTACCGTGGATGCTCATATTGCAGACTTAACATGGAAAAATGCTGAAGAATTATTAGCTGATGTTGATCTTATATTAGATGGAACTGATAATTTTGAAGTACGATATTTAATTAATGATATCGCTGTTAAACATCACGTTCCTTGGATTTATGGTGGAGCTGTTAGTGCAAGAGGAATGACGACAACTATTATACCAGATAAAACTCCTTGCTACCGTTGTCTTTTCCCTGAACCACCAGCTACGGGTACGACAGAAACCTGTGATACTATCGGAGTCATTGGTCCCATTATTCATGTAGTTGCTGCCTATCAAGCAACAGAAGCATTAAAGCTTCTATTAGGAGACGAACAGCATGTAGATACCTCACTAAAAAGCTTTGATCTATGGCAAAATGACTATTCTGCAATCAATGTAAAAAATGCAAAAAATAAAGATTGTCCTACCTGTGTCCATCATCAATATGAGTCCTTGGATCCAAAACAGAAAACAGAACGTTTCGTTTCCTTATGTGGACGGGACACGGTACAAATTTCTCCAGCTAAAAAGGTTCATCTTGATTTAGACCAGCTAGCAGAAAGACTTCAATCTGTCGGAAAAGTAGAACAAACACCTTATTTACTTCGTTTTTTTATTGATACCTATAGCTTTACCATCTTTTTGGATGGCCGTGTTCTTATTCATGGAACAGGAGATAAAATTACTGCCAAAAATTTATATGCAAAATATATTGGTAGCTAGTTCTCTGGGAATCTTCCTATGATATGAATGAATTTACCACCTCATGATAATACTAAGAAAACAAAAATTACAATGAGGTGAAAAATAAATGAACCATGATGTAGATTATGATCGAGATAATGACAGAGAGGATCCATTATCCCCAGAAAAACTGAAAGGCATCTTAGAAAAATCTTTAGATAGAGAGAATGAACTAATGCGTACCTATCTAATAACTGCTGAAAGAATAAAGGACAATGATGACTTGAAAAACAAATTACAAAATTTTTCTGAAGGAAATGCAAAACGTTCACAACAGCTACATGATTTTTTAATGGGTATTGAATAATTTATTCAATACCCATTAATGTCTATATAATAAATAATGAAATTATAATATACTAAGAAATATATATAATTTAGGAGAATATTGTTATGGAAGATTCTATTTTACAAATCGTATCACAATATGGCTATATTAGTTTGTTTTTAGCCCTAATGCTTGGTATTATTGGCTTACCTATTCCTGACGAAACTCTACTAACCTTTGCAGGATATCTTGTATCCCAAGGAACCCTCCATTATTTTCTTACTATAACAGCTTCTTTTTTTGGAAGCTTCACAGGTATGACAATTAGCTATTATATCGGCTTCTATCTAGGAAGCCCCTTTATTGAGAAATATGGTAAAAAAATATTTATCACACCAAAGAAAATAAAAAAGGCAGAAAAGTGGTTTGATAGATTTGGAAAGTGGACAGTAACCTTTGGATATTTTATCCCAGGAGTTCGTCATTTTACTGCTTACTCAGCAGGAATAAGTAAATGGCCCTATCCTACCTTTGTTCTTTATTCAGCGACAGGTGGTTTTTTTTGGTCCTTTACTTTTATTACTTTAGGTTTTCTATTAGGGGAACATTGGCGATCCGTTTTTACAGTACTCCATCAACATTCAGGTTTTGTTATTCTGATTATTATAGCTATTGCAGCCCTTATATGGACAATCTATCAATGGTTTACGAAAGAAAATAGAAAATAAACAATTTTGAATAAAAAACTATCTTCATATAATTTTCCACCATAATGATACTATGGTGTTTTTTTATAATTTTTTTGCTTATAGGTAGAACTATTTACTTTATTCTGTTAAAATACTAAAAAGTGCAGAAAGAGGAGAAGTAATATGGGAAATAGTTATGCTAAACGAGCAAATATGGGAAATGATAACGAAATTCAAAAAATATTGAAGGTAATTGATAATCCAGATATCATCTCATTTGCAGGGGGATTACCTGCGCCAGAGCTTTTTCCTAAGGAAGAGATGAAACAGGTTTTTTCGTCCGTCTTTGATCAATATGGGACACAAGCATTACAATATGGTCCTACAGAAGGATACTCTCCCTTGCGAGAAAAAATTGCTAATAACATGACGAATATGGGTATTCCAAGTACAAAGGATAATATTCTCATTACATCTGGGTCTCAGCAAGCGCTAGATTTACTAGGAAAAATCTTCATTGATGAAGGAGATAAGATCATTGTTGAAAGCCCAACATATCTAGCAGCAATAAGTGCCTTTGGTATCTATTTTACTGAATACGTAGAGGTAGCTATGGATGACAA
>JAENYW010000350.1 GCA_016841555.1 Tepidibacillus decaturensis | reverse complement strand
TATTATCATACAAATACCTTTGTAGCCTTATTACTAACTCCATATCTTCTCCTACCGTATTTGTATTGTAGCCTCCTATGTCAATAATTTCACGCTTTCGAAAGATTCCAAATGCACCTGAAATAATAAGAAGGTTATTAATACTGCTTAATCCCAATCTCCCCATTAAGAAGGAACGTAAATATTCAATGACTTGATGAAGCGCAATTTTATTCTTGGGCAGAGCTACTTCTAAAACTCTACCATTTTCAATTTTACAGCCATTAGCAATACGAACAATTCCACCACAGGCTACTACATCTTCCGCTCCTTCAAAAAAAGGGCGCATGGTTTTTAATAGGGCATCCTGTTCTAATAAAGAATCTGCATCCACTCCACATATATAAGGATAACTGGAAAGGTTAATTCCAGCATTTAATGCATCACCTTTTCCTCCATTTTCTTTGTCAATGACAATTAAGCCTGGATATTTTACTGAACGATAAATGCCTCTTACTATTTTCGTTTTTATTTGTTCACGAACAGGTTGATTGACTAACGTTAACTCAAAGGCTTCTATCAATACATTTAATGTTTGATCCTTGCTTCCATCATTTATGACAACCACTTCATACTCTGGATACTCCAGATATAAAAAAGATAGAATACTATCCTTAATGGTAATCGCTTCATTATATGCGGGCACTAATAATGAAACAGGTGGTGATAAGTGAGATTTACCAATTTCCTCATATTCATTATAGATTAAACGTTTCATATAATCTCTTAGCTGCCTAAGTGATAATGCGAAAAATAACAAATAAAATCCATCAACAAAAAGGACATAATATAGGATGAGTGAATTAAAGGTATAAATGATTTGATGTAAGAGATTCACGATGCTACCACCTCAAATGATCCTTCTCGTAGAACTTTTGCTGCCATATCACGAGCGTAAAGGTCTTCATGATTTTTACTTGCCCAAACTAATTGTTCCTTTCCTAATGAACCAAAGCTATATAATGCTTCAGCAGAACGCAAACGAATCCACCAATTTTTAGAAGCTAATAACTCTATTAATTGAGGAATAGCTTTTCTTATACTGCACTTTTCTACTGCCCGAATCGCCATGACACTTTCCACCCAAAGATTGCTTGAAAAGAAAGAGATGACTTTATCTTCTCTTGATGTGATACCAATATCACCGATTGCTTTTAGTGTTTTTATCCGCAATTCAATTTCCTCAGAATCTAAATAGCTTTCTATAGCCAGTAATGCCTTGGTTGCTTTTCTTTTTCCTAATGTTTCGATAAAAATAGTCTTTAGTAGAAGGGAGACATCATCTAGATGTTCTATCATTAGGTCTACATCTCCGTCCCCTTCTTGAATTAACATATCACCAATACGAACAACGGACCACTTTTTCAGTTTTTCATCATTTGATATAAGATATTCTACTAAATGAAAACTTTGCTTCATTTTACTTAACGCACGTGCAGAAGCCGTCCACACATCATATTGCTCAGAATCTAAGTTTTGTTTAATAATAGGAATAAGCGCTTTTAGTTTTAATCGTCCTACCTTACGAATCCCTTCTGCTGCAACCCACCAACGTTTATCCAACATCATTCTTTCTAATTCTTCGGTTAAGCCAATCGCTGTACATAATTTCCCTATACGAGTAAATTCTTCGTCACTTTTCACAGATGACGCTTCATTAAATAAAAGGTCGATAATAATCTTTTTTTTCCATGCTACTTTTGTTCGGTAAATTCGGTCTTTATCGTAATCTCCTGTCGTAATATAGGATATAAGGTAAGGTTGAATTTTGTTCTTATAATCTATTCTCTCTTTTTCCTTCAATTTTTCTATGACCTTGTGTAATGTTAAATAGAT